>CAVHAY010000058.1:0-22585 GCA_963634115.1 Clostridia bacterium
AGATTTTCAAAAAAGATATTGATAAATACAGTAATAGTTTAGTTAGTGATATAAAATAGAAAGAAAAGGAGTAATAAGTATGAAATGTATTAAATGTGGTAGTGAAAATGTAACTGTACAACTTATAAATGAACAAAAGAAACGTGGTTGTCTTATGGCAATAATAAGTTTTACAATAAAACTTATTATCTTATGCATAAGCTTTATACTATGGTTAATATCTTTACTAATACCAGTCAAAAAGAAAATAAAAACAAACAAATATGCTGTTTGTCAAAATTGTGGCTATTCTTGGAAAATAAAATAAAAAAACTTATCCCAACGATAAGCTTTTTTTATGCCCCAATTATATCATTATTTAAAAAGTCAGTTATTTGGAAATAATCTTTATTAACTAATGAATACCTAATTTGATTCAGATCGAATTCTTTAATAAGTTTTCTTCTATAGTGTTTACTAATTAAACTCAAATTCTATAATGGATGCATTACTATAATCAGCATTCCCTTCTGCAATAATTTTTTTTCCATTATTATATTCAAGTTTTCCCCCTATATAGCCTATTAATCTACCAATTTCTTCATCATTATTTTTAAAGATAATATTTATAGAATTTATTATCAAAGGTTCTTCATTTAAAGATGAAACATCACAAGTAAAAGTAAATGTATTATCACTAAATAGGTATCTTATATCACTAAATATAACATTTTCATATGTTACATCTTTATACGTAATAACTTTAGCTTCTTTCTCTTTAGAAACTTGTTTTATTTGTTCTGGTTTTTTATTATTAAAAAATGTAATACCAAATATAATTATAACAATTAATAATATAAATAATATAATTTTTTTCATATTATACTTTCCATGTATTTACAACATCACAACTATTACTTGATGGTGCAGGATCAGGCATTTGCATTTTTACAATCATTGGTACTTTAAAAGCCGCACCAAAAGCCATACAAGTACCAGGCTGAAGTGATTTTTGTTTTTCTACTATTTCAGCAGTTATGTTTGGTAACATTTTAGTTATATAGTCAACGTCTAGTGGATGATTTAATTTAAATACTAGGAAGTTAGCACATTGTGATATAACAGTATCTGATATTTCTACTGGTCTTTGTGATATTAAATTAAATATTACACCATACTTTCTTCCTTCTTTAGCTATTCTCTCAAAAATATTATAACCAATTAATTCAGCATCACTATCATTTTGAACATATCTATGAGCCTCTTCAACAAAAATATGAAAAGGTATTGAAGCTCTATCCTTTAAATTTTTACAGAAATTAAATAACATTTTTGAATATAATTTTACTAATACTTTGGCAAACCAATCATCAATATCTTCTAAATTAAAATTAACTATTTGCGCCTTTCTACCATTATAAGATACTAATGAAGCAATATAATTTTCCGTAGTTATAAATTCAGGATATCTTAAATATCTTGAGTTTTCAGATATTACAAGATCATGTAATCTTACCTTTAAAGTTATAGCATCAGCATATGTAACATCATTATGAAGCATACCTTCACTTATTAAAGTAAATTCTAAAGCTTTTTCTAAATCTTCTAATGTATAATAATGAAGATCTGTTGGTTCATAAGTATCTAATGATTCATCAATAAAACTAGTTACATATTCCGTCATTAAGATACTTTCTGGAAACTGTCCAGCCGTATCTATAGTAAAACATTCTCTAAATTTTCTAGTATATCCTATTCCTTGTACTGGAGCTTCTAAACAAAATTCATCTGTTGAACAAGTCGCCAGAATAGCAAAAACATCATTACGCTTACTACTAGCTGTTTGATTAGTATAAAGTATAGTCATTATAGCTTTAGCAATAAGGTGGTTTTTATACTTTTTTGACATATCATCGTTAGTAGCAAAAATATTTACTAATTTTAAAAGTCTCTCTATTATTGTTATTTGAGAATGACTCTCAGCTCTTAAAAGAAGAGCAAGATCATCAATATCTAAAAGCCAAATTGGTAGATTTAATATCTCTCCATCAGTTTGATTTATGTTAGTAGTATAAAATTTAAAATTTAAATTAGGATTTATTTTACTTATTCCTTGTAATGCTGTATGATATTCACCATACGCATCAAACATAATAAAGTTAGCTTTAAAAGGAAGCAGTTTAGGATTAGCAAAAACATTTTGCAATATTCTAGCCACTCCACATGATTTACCAGAACCACTATTACCAAAAACAGCCATATGACTACTGAAAAAATCATTAATATCCACTCTAATTGGGTAATCATCATATAATGGACTTACCCCAAGAGTAAATGATGAATTATTATCCTCTCCAACTAAAAGTCCTACTTCATCACGATTTATTAATCTCAATGTAGCATTAAAAGTTGGTTTCCTAATAACACCACCTAAAAATCTACCATTCGCTATTTCACCTAAAAACCTAATCTTAATAATACCATTACTAATATCTTCTACTTCACCTAATATTTTCTTTTTCTCATCTTCAAATATAACATGCATATTCATGATATTGGTACTTATACCATTATCATTGCTTACTTCAACATGAGCTTCATTATTACTAATATAAACTATTTTACCAAACATATAATCCTCCTTAAATTAATTCTTCTATTTTATTTTTTATATCAACATCTATTTTTTCTATTAATTTTTTTATTTTTAATGACTTATCATATAGCTTTAATTTATCTTCAAAATATTCTAATTTGTTTGTTACCTCTTTAAGTTGTTTTGAAATCGCATTTCTACTTACTTTAGCATTTTCACTTATTTCTTGTAGTGAAAGATTATCAAAATAATAACTTTCAAAATAATTTCGTTGTTTATCTGTTAAAAGATCTAAATAATAATCATAAAGGTTTATAAAATAAATTCTACTATCCATTTATAATTCCCCCAATACCAGTAATGATCATAATAATACCAAAAATTAAATATATATAACTTAAATATTTTCTTTTAAAATATTTGTGGTTATTGTAACCCATTATTTCTAAAGTTATACCTGCAGTAATAGCAGTTATATAATACATAATATCAAACCAAGCAGATGAAATAAGAAATATAATTACTAAAAGAAATAAAAGTAACTGCAAAATCAAAGTTATTCCACTAGTATCAAATTTACTTTTCATCTTCATCAATTCCTTTAAATAAACCATATATATATTTTTCAATATCAAATACTCTAAGATCTTCTTCTCTTTCACCAAGACCAACAAATTTAACTGGTATACCTGTACTTTCTTTTATAGCAAGAACAATACCACCTTTCGCAGTACCATCTAATTTTGATAAAACCACCCCAGTAATATTAGTTATTTCTTTGAAATTTTTTGCTTGACTAATACCATTTTGACCAGTGGTAGCATCTACAACCAATAAAGTTTCATGTGGCGCACCTTCAATTAATTTACCAATAGTTCTATTAACCTTTTCTAATTCTTTCATTAAATTCACTTTATTTTGTAGTCTTCCAGCAGTATCTACTAATACAACATCATAATTTTCATTTTTGGCTTTCACTACACCATCATACATTACTGACACAGGATCAGCATTTTCTTTATAAACAATGTCTATTTCAATTCTATTTGCCCATTCCTTTAATTGTTCTACGGCCCCCGCTCTAAAAGTATCCCCCGCTATCATAAGAACTTTTTTACCTTCATTTTTAAGCTTATAAGCAAGTTTACCTATAGTTGTAGTTTTACCAGCACCATTTACACCTACAAATAAGATAATAGTAGGTCCTTCTTTAGCATAATTAATTTTATTTACAATGATATCACCAGAAACATATATTATGAACATTTCATCAACTATTATATCTTTTAACTCAATAGATGAAGTAATATTTTCTTTTTTTACCCTAGCCTTTAATTTATCTATAATATTCATTACATTATTAACACCAATATCAGCCATAATTAATATTTGTTCTAATTCTTCAAAATATTCATCACTTACCTTTGCATGTTTTAAATTTAAATTAGTAAGAGCATCTAAAAAATTATTACGAGTTTTTTCTAAACCTTTATCATATAAAATGGTTTCTTCTTTTTCTTCTTTTTTAAATATGTTCTTAAATTTATCAAATATTCCCATAATTTTTATCTCCTATAATCTATATACATTTTACACCATTTGTTTTATTAAGGCAAGGAAAAACTAAACTGTTACCATTAATATAGTTTAAATTCATATTCATATTTATTATTCAATATTTATAAAATATTATAGGTGATAAAATGTATACATTAAATAAATTAAATTATTTATTTCAAGATTTAGAACCATTTATTGATACTAAGACAATGGCTGTGCATTATTATAAACACGCAAAAAAATACTTAGATAATTTAAATACTTTATTAAATAAAAACAAATATGACTATAAGTATAAAGAAGAAGAACTTTTATTTCATATCAATGAATTTAATAAAACCGATAGAGAAAATATTTTATTTAATTTAGGAGGCGTATTAAATCATAATCTTTATTTTAAATGTTTAAACAAAAAAGAAATAAAACCTATCGGTAAACTATTAAAAGCTATTAATGATAAATATAATAATTATGAAAATTTACTAAGTGAAATTAATAAAAAAGCCTTATCATTAAAAGGCTCAGGGTATACTGCTTTAGTTAGTGATAATAATGGAACATTAGATATAATTAATACTTTTAATCAAGAATCCCCTATTTTATATGGCTATATACCACTTTTTATAATCGATTTATGGGAACATGCTTATTATTTGAATTATCAAAACGATAAAACTAATTATTTAAACAATATAAAAAATATTTTAGACTTTTCATATGCATCTAAAATATATGAGAATATAAAAAGACCATAAGGTCTATTTCAATAATTAAATCTTTATCTTTTTATTTTTAGTTTCCACGCACACCCTTTGAACAATAGCTAAAGATACAAGTAATGAGATAGCAAAACTTCCACCATAACTAAAGAATGGTAATGGTACACCAGTAAGTGGTATTATTCCAAACATTCCCCCAAGATTTATAAAAATATGAGCAAATATGTACGTAGCAATACCAAGGCACATATATCTACCTCTTAAAGTTGAAGCACGAGACGCTATTAAAAGAATACGCCACAATAATATAATATAACCTATAAATATTAAAATAGTTCTATATACACCATATTCTTCAGCAATAATAGCAAAAGCAGAATCAGTATGTGGCTCTGGTATATATGAGTATTTTTGTTTACTTTTTCCAATACCAAGGCCAAAAAGCCCTCCATCATTTATAGCAATATAGGAATTACATACTTGATATCCACCAGTTTCATATTTTCCACAAGGATCAAACCAAGATGAAAACCTTGATTTTCTAGCATCATTTATTATATTACCTTCCGCTAATGCATAAATACCAAAAGCTGCGACACCAACAAGTAAAATAGCTAGACTATATTGAAATTTTTCCTTTTTTAAAATAGGACTAGCAATAAGCATAAAACCTATTATCAAAAGCATAATAAGTAAAGTACCTAAATCTTTTTGCAAAAATACAATCACTGGTATAATGAACGCTACTAACAATATTTTAATAATCATATCATAATGTTTAATATTTAAAGTTCTAAGTTTTCGGTAATATTTTTCAAACAAAATAGCTAAAAACCCAATAATAACAGGTTTAGAAAGTTCACTAGGCTGCAGCTTTACAATTCCTAAATCTATCCAGTTATTAGAGCCCGCTAGCTCATCAGAACGCAAAGCAATTATATTAAGAATAATCATAACGATAAACAGAAAAGGTACAATAGTTTTATATTTTTTAGTATCAGTTTTTAATACAACTATTGATAAAATAATACCCATCATAATAAATGCAAGTTGTTTAAAAAAATAATAATATATAGATACATCATAATTTACTACTGCCGCTCTAGATGATGCTGTCACAATAGTTAAAAGTCCAAAAACAAAACCCACTATGGTAATTAGCAACAGTGGTTTATCTAAATCTCTAATTATTTGTTTTAAAGACCTACTCATATTCTAACTCCTATCATATAATTATGATAACACATTTGTATTATTTTTAAAATACGATTTATAAAAATAGGTATTTAAAATAGCCAACATGTGTTAATATACATACAATACATTGAATAGATTGGAGGCAAGATTATGTATTACTACGGAGGTTACCAAGGCTATGGATGCCAACCAACAGGAGGATACCCTAGTGGTGGTTATGGCAGTGGATATGGCGCTGCTATTATATTAGTATTATTTATTTTATTAGTTATTATTATAGGGGCTAGAGCATTTGGCAGCACCAATTAAAACAAACCTAAGTGAAATCAAAAATCACTTAGGTTTTAATATACTTATTTTTTTACTTTATAAAAACATGATATCACTTTACATATTTCAAATAATATTATATCACTCTTATTTATAGCAAAACTTTTACCTATAGCCTTACCACCTATAGTTAGTGAAGCAATTAGTCCAGTTACTATCAGAGAAATAGCTAACGGATTTAAATTAAAGTTACTCGCTATAATAGTAGATATTGCAGCAGCAGCTCCTCCAGATATAACTCCACATATATCACCAATTACATCACAACAAAAATTAGATACTTTATCAGCATTTTTTATAAACCTAACAGCTATATCGGCTCCTTTAACTTTTCTAGAGTTCATAGAATGAAATATTTTCTTATCAGCAGATGTAACACTGACACCAATAATATCAAATATAATACCTATTGATATAAATATAAACGTTATAAATATTCCTATAAATATATTAGCTTTAGGAATAGTTATTTCAGAAATTAAACTCATACAAATTGATGCCGTAAACGTAATAATTAATATTTTAATTATCCATCTTTTATCAGATTTTTTCTTAGTTTTCCTTCTATCTTGAACTTTTAAATTTTTTAGTTCATCCTTAAATCCCATATAATCCTCCAAAGAAAAACTAATGGTATATAATATAGTAAACTTTGAATCTTAGGTCAAGTAGGATTTCCCTTATCTCTCCATATTTGTTACCAAATACAGGGTTCCCCATTAAAGAGATAAGTGTATCGTTACCAAATACACGACTTGATTACCACTCAGTATCCACTGCAATCCTATATTAAAACACTCTAGGAGATTTCCTCACCAATGTTTACTATTAATTCTTTTTTGCAAAAATAGTTTCAAAGTGCAAGTAAAAGTTTTTTGGCCTAAAAATTTTTACCAGATCACTTATCCCAATATCTTCACTCAAGACAAGCTACTCTACTCATAACTTTCGCCACATAGTAGGTTTATATCCCTTGTCGTAACAAGTCCATCAGTATACACGTATAGGCTTATCACAAGCAAAGGTCTCCACAGATATTGGGTCGTTTTTCGTATGCCATTACGAGCGCCCAATACCCTAATCCTCCAGCAGTCACCCCAAACTGGGCGTATGAAGCAAACACCAGAGGCTTCACAGGTATGCTCTTTAACGGTGTTTTAATCCCGTCTTCATAGTAAATTAATTGACTAGAATAATGTACCATTAGTCAACCTCATATTAGCAAAATTTTAATATAATGTCAAACAAAAACATAGGACATTATATCCTATGATTCTGTAAAAATAACTTGTCCATCCTTTACAGGAATACTAGCATAATTAGAATCTACTAATGATATAGTTCTTTCAGCTGCATCAGGATTAGTAATTTGATAAGTTTCGGCGTCCATAGTCATCTTATATGTTTTAACACCTTCTTCAAAAGTATGTTGTCCATCACTAGTTATTTGTTTTATATATATTTCAGCAGACTGATTAGTCGCAAATGGAACATTTTCAAAAACAGCATCTCCTTCAGAATTAGTAATAACCTCTTTACCAATTATCTTTCCAGTACTATCTGTTCTAACAAATTTGGCCCCTATAATACCTACTCCAGTACCAGCATCACCAGTATCAGTAACATGTAAAGTAAGTGTTCCACTAGCCGCTATTTGAAATGTATATTCATCTGTTCCCTCTATAATATTAATATTTTGTGGATTTAAAGAATCAGAATCATATCCTGCGGCAGTAGCACTTACATTATATGTACCATTTACAAGTTTGATAGTCCCCTTACCATCTTTTATATTGACAGTATATCTTCGTCCCATAATCTCACCTCACCTTCACTAATATTTATATCCGGATAATTATAGTCTTTAAGATATATTGTAACTTCTCTATTATTTTTCTTTTTACTTATATTAACTGGTATACAGTATTTCTCATTTTTTTTGGCATATAGAGGTATAATTAAGTTAGCCTCTTTTGTTTTAACTATTAACTTGTATATATTATTATATTTTACAGGTAAATATATAACTCCAAAATTATCAGTAAATCCCTCAAATATTATGTCATTATATATATTTTTTAAAATAACATATACTTTCCCATAACCTAATAGTTTAACAAGTATATATTGTTTATCCATAACTCACCCCATTATAATGTATAATATGTTATATATTACACATTGAAAAGGATATATATACTATTTAATACTCCAAATAACTTTTGCCGCATAATCATCATATTTATTTAAAGTATAGCCATTTAAATTAAGTAATAAACCTTTTTGTTTACTATAAGTTAAATTAGTTATTTTTAATGTTCCATCACTCGCCTCACCCTCATAAACTTCTTGAGGTATACTTTTTAATGTAATTATATCATTATCAAACTTCTTAAAAATTAAAGCATCTAACAATACTTTATCATTATACTTCATTGGATTTAAATAACTTATATATAGTTTCCACTTTGTACTATTACTTCTACTATCTATAACTTTAATATCACATGCCGAAAGTCTTGGTAATATTACTGGATCTTTTGATAATGCATTTAAATCAAATGTTGAATTACTAGTTACACTAAAAAGAGTTAACTCACCTGTAAAAGGAGATATAATAGTTCTGGTTTCAAATAATGCATCTTTGTTTATTAAAAACTTTATTTCCTGATTATCTAATATTGTCCCTTGAATAGTATGTTCAAATAAACCATTTTCATCAGAATTAATAGTATCAGATACATTTTCATACTCTATCTTAATAGTAGATAATGGTACCGTATGTCCACTTATTTTAGTATTACTACTTGCTATTTGATGAAGATTAGACTTAATCTTACCTATAGTAATAATCTTTCTACTTTGAAATTTAAAATTATTTAAATCTGGTAATATTGTAAGTTCATCCGCAGTTAAATTATGTGTAGTTATAGAAGTATCATTTGTAGAAATTGTCCCCTTTATAATAAACGATTTATCATTACCATACCAATATAAAGTAGGTGGATCATCAATAGTACATGCTGAAGTATAATCTAATGAAGAAATCCACATATTAATTCTACCAATTATAAATGAATATTCTACAGTGTTATTAGTATATATAGCATTTGAATTTTTAGTATATATATTTATATACCTAGGATTATTTAAAATAAATTTTTGATCTGTTCCTTTAAAATAAACATTATAATTATCTATTGGTGTAGACATATATGTATTTAAAATAGAAACACTTGCCCCTTCATTAACAATAAAATTTCCGTATATATTCCACATAGGTATTCTTTGATGAGAGTTTTCAATAAAAGTAAAATTAGCTTCTTCCTCAATCAAAACATCATTAGCTCCGTGTGTAGTTGTAACAGCAAATCCATTTCCTGTCACTAAATTAAAATATGCCCCATGTCCTATTTTAAAATATAACTTATTAGTCCCATTCATTAACTGTTTAGGTGTTTCAATTTTAACAGATGAATTAGGTAAAATAACAAAACGTGCTTCCAACGTATCCCTATAAATAAATAATGAACCTTGCACACTATCAGAAATTATATTAGTATTACCATCTATTTCTATAATAGTACAACTAGCTACACTTTGCCCAGTAACACCATTATAATCTTTTATATTGATAGTACTATCAATTATTCTAGTTGTTCCATAATAATTATATGATAGTTCCACACCACTAAATATAATATTTATATACTCTACCACTACATCACTATATTCAGATGCAGAAGGTACATTTATAACTCCAAGTGAATTTGCCGAAGAAATATCCATATTTTTTATAATTATATGTTTATTAGCACTATTCGCAGTTATAACCCCTTGTGCATCTGACAAATTATTAGTATATGTATACCTAATATTTTGATAAGTACCATCAATAGTAATATTTGTTTTACTTTCATTTATACTAATAGATGAATCTAAATTAATATTATCTTTTAAATAAATATAAGTATAAGCATTATTTTCTTCTAATGCTTTCTTTAATTCATCAAATGATTCAACCGCAATTACACTATTATCTATTATTTCCATAGTTTATCACATCCTGTTATAAGATATGACATTAACTAATTAAAATATAATTAATTTATAATAATTTAATGAATTTTTGTAAGATTAATCATCGCATTAGTACTACCATTAAATGTAATATTAACATCAACAGAAGCCTTAACATTTAAATTTATTAAATCATCTTTATTAAGCGATACTATAGTAGAACCACTAACATTATTTATAAATTGAGCTTGAAATTCAGTAGTTACATTAGTTGCTGGTTGCAAAAGCTCATTTACTCTAACCGATACAGTTAAAGAACATTCTTCATTTGGAGCCGCACTAAAAAGATATGAAACCAAATAAACACCATCTTCTTTAATTTTTATCGCAGATGGCTCTACATATTCAGTATTAAAAGCCGTACCCGTTTCTTTTAATGGCACTACTGTATCAACTGCTCTTGATAAATTAATAATCTCATCTGATACTGAATATCTAAGACCATAAGCACTAATAAAAGATGTAGTATCTCCTTTTTCACCCTTTGGTATATAAAAAGTTAAATGATGAACCATATTTTCAAATGTATCTAATACCTCCGCAGGATTACCCGGATCTAATGTTTCAGTTAAATCAATTGATATATGTTCTGATCTACCTATTTCCCCTGGAAGACCTCTAGGACCAGTTTCTCCTTGTATGCCTTTTTCACCCGCATCACCTTTATCACCTTTTGGTATTTTGAAATCTAATATAACATCTTCAGAAGTTCCAGTATTAATTACTTCCGCCTGCTTAGATGAATCAACCGTTTCAACCTTACCTATATTTATTGTAGCTGGACCATTATCACCTTTAGGTCCTATCTCCCCGCGAGGACCTACTTCTCCCTTGTCACCTTTGGGACCTGCTTCACCTCTAGGTCCTATTTCACCTTGAGGTCCTATTTCACCTTTTTCTCCTTTAGGCCCCTGCAAATAAATACATTTAATTTTTTTATTAGCATCTGCTATTTTCTTTCTAGCACACTTATATATTTCATCATTACACTCATTCATAAAAACCCTCCTTTTTATATTATATGATTTTTATAAATAATGTTATAACAAAAAAAGCAAGCATAAACTTACTTATAATTTATTTATATTTTTTTCTTTAAAAATAGATCTCGTAATATCATTAATTTTTCTTTTTAATGAATCTTTAACCTCTGGTTTTGTATTTATTCTAATTTTATAACAAACTTCATTATAATTAAATTTTTCAATACCTAAATACTCAAGCTTAATAACATTTGGTAATTTTTCAATTTTTTTAATAATATCATTTCTTATAATCTCAGAAACATCTTCATCACTTTCAGCAACCGTAATATCATAATCGAACCATGAACCTATTGTAATTGCCTCCGAAATATTTCTATTCGCAATAACAAGAGTATTTTCATTATTCATATCTACAATTTTAGTTGCCTTAAGCCCTATAGATACTACTTTACCCTCCATATCTCCTATTTTTACAATATCCCCAACTTGAAAATATTCATCAAAAATAATATTGATACCCATTATTATATCTTTTAAAGCATCTTGAAATGCCAAACCTATAATGAATGACACAATTCCCATAGCCGCTAAAATAGATGTAATATTAACACCATATAACTTTAAAATAATCATAATTACTATAATAATTAATGAATATTTAACAATATTATTTACGAGTTTTACATATGTCTGTCTTTTTTTATTAATTCTATCAGTTGAAACAATTTTTTTAGCAAAACCTGTCAAAAATTTTCTAAGTATTAAATTAAGAAATATACCTATAACTATTATTATAATTACTATTATAAGTGTTTTAAAATCAAAATTATGTATAAACTTCATCTCATACCTCCACATGTGTTATTATATCATGCTTTTGTTTATTAGTCTAATCTTAATATTTAATATATTTTCGTATATCAACAAAATTTAAAACACATTTATCCATAATTTAAAGTACAATTCCCCCAAGGTACCATTTTAATGTTTATTATAATATCTTTTATTTTTTTAAAGTTTTAATAAAAGGTTTGGATAATACAACATCCTCATACCCTTCATTTTCTAGCTTTTTATAATCTATTTTACCATTTGGGGTATATGGTATTTCTTCTCTAAATTTTATACCGTAAGGAATTGATTCATCATCTAATTTTATATCACAAAGATTAATAATTTCTTGTTCATCATTTGCCAATTTATTTTCTAAAATAATATGAGCAATTGGAACATGCCTTTCTTCTTCATTGTTTACTCCAACAACCACACATGATGAAACATTTGGATGAGATAGTATTATTTTTTCTACTTCTGAAGGATAAACTTTTAGTCCCCCTCTATTAATTATTCGTTTTATTCTATCTACAAAAAACACATATCCTTCATGATCTATATAAGCTATATCGCCAGTATGTAGCCATACTTTTCCATCATTATGTTTTTTCAATACTTTATCAGTTTCTTCTTGATCATTAAAATAACCTTTCATAAGACTAGGACCAGAAAAACACAATTCTCCTTTTTCATTATAACTAAGTTCTTCATTAGTTTCTTGATCAAAAACACCTACTGTTGCATTTGGAAAAGGTAAACCTACACTTCCTGTTTTTATTTTATCAGGCAGTGGCACAGATATTGTCCCACTGGCTTCTGTCATACCTAAACCTTGACCTAATTTAATTTTACTTCCATGATTTAATAAATCCTTGTTAATTTCTTCTTCCATTTCCTTTGACATACTATCTCCCCCTGATACTATGCAGTCTGCGAAAGAAAAATCTTTTTTTCCATTATATTCCATTAATTTTTCATAATGAACTGGGCTGGCAAATATATAAGAAGGTTTATTTTTATATACTAATTTTGGAAAATCTTTTGGTTCAAATATTGGAATCATTTGTATTTCAAAACCAAGACATAAAGGCATGTGAATCGCATTAACTAAACCATAAGCAATAAACGGAGGTAAAAAATCTAAAAATTTCTGTCCTTGAGAAAACGGTATTCCAGAAACTTCATGTTGTTTTACCATTGCATTAACATTATTATTTGTTAATTGAACTACCTTTTTCTTTCCTGTTGTACCCCCTGTATATATAATAGCAACAACTTCATTTCCATCTATAGGTTCACTATTAAAACTCTTTACCTTTTTACCATTTTTTAAAAAATTGCGCCATAAAATAGTTCCATCGCATTCTTTTATAGATTTATTTTGAACTTTAGATATTATACTTTGCATACTTTTTAATAATATTGGCAAAGATTCAGTAGCAGTTACAGTAACGATATTATCTACATCATAATTACTTGAAATTTTTGATACTAACTCATAGCACAAATCTAATGTTAGAATTGTATGTGGGTTAATATTTTCAATATATTCTTTTAACTTATCTTCTTTGGAACGTGGATCAACTGGAACAGCAATCGCTCCTATTTTATTTAATCCATATATAGTATATATTGCTTCTGGAGTACTAGGCATTAATATTAAAACCTTATCACCTTTTTTTACACCTAATTTTAAAAATCCCTTAGCAGTTTCATCAATTTTAGATAAAACTTCACCATATTTTATTTTTCTACCATAAAAATCAATAGCTACTGCATTTTCTATTTTTTTTTGCTTTTTGGTTCATGTATTCATACATTGAAATATTTTCAAGATTCAGTTCTCTAGCATTATTCGGAAATTGATAAACCCATGGCTTATCTACAGATGGATAACCAGTTAAAATTTTTTTGCTTGTTTCCCTATCAATCTTCATTTTTTTCCATTAATATTGTTTTGCATATCAGTTCCCCCTGTTGCATAATTATACCATGTTTACTTTAAGTAGTAAATTTAGTGAGAAAAAGTATTTAAAATACACAAATATACTATTTAATTATTTCTTACAAATACTAAGGATAATTCCTATACTTGCAAGCGTTATTAATAAACTACTTCCACCATAACTAAGAAAAGGTAAAGTAACCCCAGTTACAGGTATTAATCCCACTACAACCATTAAATTAAGTAAAGCTTGAAAAGATAACTGAAATATAATACCAAATACTAGATATTTACCAAAAAGATTTTGACATTTTAAAGCAATACCTATTCCAGATATAATAATACCTATAAATAAAGACACAACTAAACATACCCCCAAAAAGCCAAATTCTTCACTTATAATAGAAAATATAAAATCAGTTTGAGGTTCTGGTAAATAAAAATGTTTTTGAATAGAGCCACCTAGTCCCATTCCAAATAATCCTCCAGGTCCAATAGCATACAAAGACTGAATAATTTGAAAACCACTACCTAATGGATCAGACCAAGGATTTAAAAAAGATAAAATTCTTTTTAATCTATAAGGGACAGCAATAATGAGTAAAACAATACCTAAAATACCAAATAAACCTATTTTTAAAAAAAACTTCATATCTACTCCACCTATAAAAAGTAACCCTATGACACCCATTACCAGTATTACTCCAGTACCAAAATCAGGTTGAAGCATAATTATACCAAATATCATAAGAGTAAGAGCTAAAATAGGAATAACACCTTTTTTAATATTACCTATATCTTTTTCATTATTATATAAATATTTACTGACAAATATTATCATAGCAAGTTTCATAAATTCTGAAGGTTGAATACCAAAAGAACCTATACCAAACCAACTTTTACTTCCGTTTCTTTCAGTACCTACAAATAAAACAAGTATTAACAAAATTAAACAAACAAAGAAAATTTTATTAGAGTATTTATAATATTTTTTATAATCAATCTTGCTTATTAAAAACATACATATAAGTCCTACAAAAAGAAATAATGTTTGACTTTTTAAATACTTATAAGGATCATTAAATTTATATTCAGCCCAAACATAAGATGATGAATATATCATTAAAAGCCCAAATAATGATAAAAGAATAGTAAAAATTATTAAGTTTATACTATATTTTTTCATAATATCACCCCATATATAAGGGCAATAATACTAAAAATAATACCAAATAACCAAAATAAAATTACAATTTTCACTTCACTCATACCATATTTTTCAAAAGTATGATGAAGCGGAGTCATAGGAAAAAACCTTTTATGAGTTAATTTATAATATATTACTTGAATAATAGTACTTAATGTTTCTATTACAAAAACAATTCCTATTAAAATAAGCAAAATTTCATGACGAGTCATTATAGCATAAGTTCCTAAAGTAGCTCCTAAAGCCAATGAACCAGTATCACCCATAAATATTTTAGCAGGATATTTATTAAAACATAGAAATGCTAGTAAAGAGCCTACTAATATAAAAGCAAAAATACCAATTTCTTCATACCCAGAAAGCCATCCAGTATTTAAAGAAATAATACCAAAAGTTGTAAAAGCAATTATAGAAAGACCAGTAGCAAGACCATCTAAACCATCAGTTAAATTTACAGCATTACTAGAAGCAATTAAAATAAAAAGAATAAATAAACCATAAAAGAAACCAATATTTAGTTTAATATGCAAAGTATGAATCCAAAGTAATGGTTCATTATCTGATTTCATAAATAAGTAAAAAAATATTATAGCAATAATAATTTGAAAATATAATTTATGACTTTTAGATAATCCTTTATTATTATGTTTTTTAATAATTAATAAATCGTCAGCAAGACCTATAGCCATATAACTAATAATTACAAATAAAACAATAAGTAAAGTATAAGAAACTTCTATTTTACCTTGAATAAGTAGTATTATAGTTATTAGAATAGATGGAATAATGAAAATTATTCCACCCATAGTTGGAGTACCTTCTTTTTGTTTATGACTTTTTCTTAAATAAAAATTAATATGCTGAGATGCATGCATTTTTTTTAAAAGTGGCAGTATTATAAGAGCAAAAATATATGTTAAAAAAAAGCCTAATACTAATGATATTATTATTTTTTGAATCATCTTAATGCCTCCTATCCCATAAATATTCTTACTGTTTCTCCTTCATATATTCTTGCACCTGCTTTAGGAGATTGATAAGTTACTTTATCACCAGAGCCTTCGATATCTACTTTAAATTGCTTTAAAGTACTTGCAGCATCTTCTTTTGACAAACCTTTAACATTCGCCACAGTTACATATTTTTTATCTGTATAATTATATTTTTTTTCTGTGCCGCCTGATGGTTTTTTAATATTAAGTACATCAATAGCGTCAGTTAGAATTTCTTTAGCTATAGGTCCAGCAATAACACCACCATATTGATTTACACCTTTAGGATTATCTATAGCAACATATACAATTACTTTAGGATTATTTGCTGGCAAAAAACCAATAAATGATAAAATATAATTATTTACTAGATACTTACCATCACGAACTTTCTGAGCAGTACCAGTTTTACCCCCTACTCTATACCCATCTATATAAGCAGTTCTACCTGTACCATTACTCACAACACTTTCTAAAGCATACCTTATTTTTTGACTAGTATCTTCACTGATAACTTTACGAACTAACATTTTTTTTGTATTTTTAATAACAGTATTAGTTTCCGGCTCATTTATACTTTTGACAATGTATGGTTTATACAAATATCCTCCATTTATAGCAGCACTTACTGCGGTTACTTGTTGGAGAGGTGTTACAGACACACCTTGGCCAAAAGCAGTAGTAGCAAGTTCTACAGGGCCTATTTGAGATTCTTTAAAAAGTATTCCAGATGATTCTCCATTTAAATCTATATTAGTTTTAGAACCAAAACCAAAATTCTTTATATATTTAAATAAAGTAGTTATCCCAAGCTTTTGACCTAAAACAACAAATCCTGGGTTGCATGAGTTTTCAACTACCTGTAGAAAAGTTTCAGCCCCATGACCACCATGTTTCCAACAATGAAGAGTAGCATTTTCTACTTTGATACTACCTGAATCATAATAATGATCATTATTTAAATCTATTTTTTTCTCTTCTAAAGCTGCAGATA
Source organism: Clostridia bacterium (assembly GCA_963634115.1). Taxonomy (GTDB): domain Bacteria; phylum Bacillota_I; class Bacilli_A; order RF39; family UBA660; genus Coprosoma. The sequence goes on from CAVHAY010000058.1 coordinate 17,420, forward strand.
AAGTTATTATTTTGAAAGTAGACCCAGGTTCATATGTTGCCCATATGGGGTAGTTTCTATTTATTTCCTCAGTGGTATAATTTTTATAATTATTACTAGAAAAGTTAGGCCTTGATGACATAGCAAGTATTTCACCAGAATTTGGATCCATTACTAATGCAATAGCCATATCTGGAGAATATTTAGTAACAGCATTATCAAGAGTTCTTTCAACCGATTCCTGCATATCTTTATTTATAGTTAATGTAAGATTCATACCATTTTGAGGTTTTTCATATACTTCTGATAATTTTAATCTATTTCCTTTAGCGTCACTAAAATATTTAATAGCGCCATCTTTCCCAGTTAAATATTTATCATATTGTAGTTCTAATCCCGAAAGACCTTGATTATCAATACCTACATATCCTAAAGTATGTGACATATAGGTATCAAATGGATAATATCTTTGAGATTCTTTTACAAGATATACACCATCAATATTTAAATTTTTAATTTTATCAGCAATTTCATAAGATAACCTGCGGCCTTCTGGATGTACCCTTTCTATTGATGTTCTTTTATTTATGTGATTATACATGGCATCATATGATATTTCTAGAATATTTGCGAGTTTCTTAGCAACTTCTTTTTTATTTTTTATTTGATTTGGAATAACTACTAAAGATGTTGTAGTTATATTATCAGCCATAATAACACCATTTCTATCATAAATGATACCTCTATCAGCTTTAATTGGCAGATTTCTACTCCAAAGAGAAGCTGCAAGTGAATTTAATTTTTTATAATCAATTACTTCGATGTAAAAAACCTTAAATATTATAATTATGAAAAGAACAATAATCATTAAAAGCGCTATTTTAATTCTTTTATGAACATTTTTAAAGAACATAATATCACCATTAAAGTCTATGCAAAAATATCATTTTTAAGCATTAAAAGTGATTTTACATATATAATAGTAAAATCACTTTAAAACTTTATTAATTCAAGTATAAAAATCATTTTTAATAATAATTAGTAGTAATTCAAACTTCTCACCTTTTCTAAAGATAACATGAGAAATATTATATTTTATAATTATTCGAAAAATTTATCCATAGTAACTCCTAGTACTACTGATATTCTATACAATGTATCAATTGAACATCCTATTGTTCCTTTTTTATATTCTAATCTTCTTATAAAGTCATAGGATTTACCAACATCAACCGCTAATTGTTCTTGAGTAATGTTTGCTAATTTGCGATATTTTTTTATATTGTTTGATATTTTAACCATAATATTATTATCAAATTTAAAATTTCTTTTGAATGTTGCCATTATCTTTCACCTCTAATTATATTGTCCTATTTATGGCTTTTTATGTCCGGTAACAAGAAAGTCCTGTTTAGGGTACACAGAGGTCCTGTTTTGTGATATAATGATTAACGAAAGGAGATGTAAGTTTGTGTCTGAAAACAAAGAAATAGGGAAAAATAGCTTAGCAACAGCTGGTCTTGTACTTGGAATTATAGGTATTGTTTTATCTTTTATACCTATAATTAATAATGCAGCTTTTATCTTAGGTGCTTTAGCATTAATTTTTGGAATTATTGCACTAATTAAAAAAACCTGTAAAGGTAAAGCATTTGTAGGCGTTATTCTTGGTATTTTATCAATTGTTATTACTTTATTAATGCAAAATGCTGTCTCAGATGCTATTGATGAAACAAGCAAAGATTTAGATAAAGCTATTGGAAATAGTACAGAAGAAGTTTTGGAAAAAGATATTAATGTAACTATAGGTGATTTCACTGCTACTACAGATGAATATGGAATAACTGATACAAAACTTGTTGTAACTGTTAAAAATATTACTGATGAAAAAAAATCATACTCAATTCACATTGAAGCAGTTGACACAGATGGAAAAAGAATTGCAGATGATTATGTTTATGCAAATGATTTAAATGCAGGTCAAACTCAAGATTTCGAAATATTCACTTTTGTTACATCTGATGAAGTAGAATCATTACAAAACGCCACATTTAAAATTGTTGAAGCGTCAGCAACAGCATATTAATAAAAAAAGATGATAATGAGAATTATATCTCAAAATCATCTTTTTTTATTATAAAATTAATTATTCATTAAACTCATTAAAACCAAATTCAGTTAAGTATTTTTCTCTATCTCTCCATTTAGAAATTGTCTTTACATATAACTCTAAATATACTCTACAATTTAGATAATTTTCTATGTCTTTTCTAGCCATAATACCTATTTTTTTTATCATATTACCATTTTTACCAATAATAATTTTTTTTAATGAATCTCTATCTACAATAACAGCCACATTTATAACATACTTATCTTTATCTTTAATAAGTCTCTCTGTTATACAAGTAACAGAGTGAGGTATTTCTTCTTCGGTTAATAAAAACACTTTTTCTCTAACAAATTCAGATATCATAAATTCATCACTTCTATTAGTAACTATATTATCATCATAGTATTTTACTTCATCCGGTAAATATTTTTTAAAGACATTTATAAGTTCATCTACATTTTTATCTTTAATAGCAGACACAGGAACAATATCAGACCATTCATATAAATCTTTATATTCATTAATTAAAGATAAAATTTTATCATTAGATAGACCATCTATTTTATTAATAACTAATATTACAGGTTTATCAATATTTTTTAATCTTTCTATAATATATTTATCACCTTTACCAAAACCCATTTTACCATCGACTAAAAAAGCTACTACATCAACATCATCAAAAGATTGATAAGCACCTTTATTAAGTACTTTTCCCAGTTTATGATTAGGTTTGTGGATACCAGGAGTATCAACAAAAACTATTTGTATATCATTATCATTATAAATACCTTGTACTATATTTCTTGTAGTTTGAGGCTTAGAAGAAACAATAGAAACCTTCTTCTTTAATATATCATTAAGTAACGTACTTTTCCCAACATTGGGTCTACCTACTAAACTTATAAATCCACTTTTCATCCATAGTCCTCCTTAAAATAAGTCTATAATCTTCGGAAGAAAGATTATAAGTCCTACAATAACAGCAGTAATAGCAAATACAAGTACAGCACCAGCCGCAGTATCCTTTGCTATTTTAGCAAGTCTATTTTTATTTGGACATGCTAAATCAACAAGTGCTTCAATACTTGTATTAATAAGTTCTGTCGCAACTACTAAACCAATAGCCATAACTACAATTAACCATTCAAAAAAAGAAATATCCAAAAGTAATCCTGCGATAACAACTATTACAGTAATTATTAAATGTACTATAATATTTTGTTCATATTTAAAAGCATATTTTATACCATCTGCGGCATAGCCAAAACTCTTAATTAATCTTTTAATACCTTTTTGTTTTAATTTATCTCTTGATACCGAATCCATTTAATATTGCCTCCTGTTCATCAAACATAATTGTTTCGTCCTCTTTATTCATATGATCATAACCCAATAAATGTAATAACCCATGTATAGTTAGAAAAGCCATTTCTCTTTTTTCACTATGTCCATATTCTTTAGACTGACTTTTTATCTTATCTACAGATATATATATATCGCCAAGTAACCTACCAAATTCAAATGAAATTTCTTCATTATCTTCTAAAGCAAAACTAATAACATCAGTTGCTCTATCTATATGCCTATATTCTTTATTAATATCATGTATTTTTTCATCATTTACAAAAATAACATTAAACATTACATTATCTAATTTCTTATATTTAAGTGCATAATTAAGTAAATCTCTTTCAAAATCTAAATCAATTTCTTCATCTGTTTCATTAAATAATTCAAATTCATTATTCATAAACCTTTCTCCTTTAACTTCTATTAAAATAAACAAGTAAGAATGTCTATATTATAGTATAAATAACTTGTTTTTTCAACATTTGCTTTATATCAAAAAATATTTAAAACAATAGTTTTTGAATAACAATATCCCTATCAAATAAAATCTAATTATTATACAAAAAAACCACAATGAACATTTACATATAAAATTTTTATTCATTATGATTCATTTTTAGTCATCATACTATAATCTGTAATATCTTCATATACAGCAAAAAACATCTCTACTTCAATAAAACCACCTTTTACTGAAGACTTTAAATATTTATGTGAAATAATATATTCATCTTTATTTAAGGCATTATTAATTTTTTTTATAGCTAAATTTTGAGCTTTTTCTTTAGCTTCATCAAATGTTAAAATATCACTTTTAATTTTAATTTCATTTTGATCTTGAAATGAAAGAGCCAGTGGCATATATTCATTTTTATAAATTATTTTATCTTTTACTTTTTTATATTTATATTTATTTAACGAAAGTTCAATATCATGATTTAAAAATTTAATAACATAACTTTTTTTATGATTATCAGTTTCTTTTTCACTATAATAAGCAAAAGGATATTTGGTATGAACAACATACCACACTTCACCATAAACTTTGCCACTAGCGTGCACTTCTCCCATTACTTTCTCATTCAAAGTAACTTCTCCAGATATAATAATATCCCCTTTATTTACATAATCATTAGTATTTTTTAATATCATTCCTTTACTACTAGTAACTCTTTTTATTACCGCATCTTTTTTGGCAATAATATTTCTTGGAGTTTCATCTACACTAGTATCTGGGATACTTCGCTCTTCTACTCTAACTATATATTTAGTTCCTTCCTCTTCTATCTCTAACCATTCAATATCATTTTTATGTTTATTTAAAATATTTTCTTTGACTTGTTTTAAAGTATTATAATCTTTTTTTAAACTATATTTAACTATCCCTTCATTCTTAAGTTCATTCATAATAGTATTTCTAACTTCTTTATTTGAATGTACAATTTCTATACTAAAAATCATACTTGTAAGTATTTTAAAAAAGGCAAAACCAATTATAAACAAAACAATAATATGCATATTAAACATAATTATCTTTTTTATTTTTAAAAATCCATATACCGCAATAACACTTAGTTCATATATACTTTTTATTTTTTCTGCAGACTTCAGATCTTTTTCATAGATGATTATATTAGCTTCATTTTTAGATATATAGTTTAAAGATAAAATTTCAAAATCATTTTTTATAAGTCTTCTGATAAATCTATTTACATTTCTAC
>CAVHAY010000059.1:0-4711 GCA_963634115.1 Clostridia bacterium
ATACAATACCTAAAATAAAGACCATGATAGATACAACTAATACTTGATACCAAGCATCATAGTTATATTTTTTTAAAGTAAAAGATGATTGCATTTTACAGAAAGATTCTATTACTAATAGAAGTCCCATCACTAGCGGTATAAATGATGCGAAGGCGACAGGGTTAAATACGATGAATAAACCTAGTGATATAAATATTATTGATAGTATTAGGAATGATACACCTAATGGTTCATAAGATTCTGAGCATATATAAGTGTAGATAGCAAGCCCTCCCATTATTAGGCAAAAAGCTCCAATTATATAGCAAATGATGTTGCTGATGAACTCTGGTGCAAGAAGCATTGCTAATCCTATGACCATATAAAAACCAGCCATCATAAATAGTGTTGTTTTTATTTCTTTTATAAATTTCATGGTTACCTCCTATTCTTTTATTTATATAATAACTTTTTTAGATGTGGATGTCAAGAAAGAAAGAGAGTTTTTATTAGGCTAATCATTCAATTAAAGAGATTCTTAAACTTATAAAACTTATTACCATATATTTGTGTAGTTATAAAGCCTTACATGACAAAAGACCGCCAAAAAGAAGGCAGCCTTTTTTTAATAATTTATGAACAATTATTTATTGTATCTTGATCCACTTAATTGTTCTTGACCCATTTGTACAAGTCTCTTTGTGATTTCTCCACCTACTGAACCATTGGCTCTACTAGTGGCATCTGGACCCATGTTTACACCTAGTTCTGAAGCTATTTCATATTTCATTTGTTCAATAGCTTGTTTAGCACCAGGTACAACTAATTTATTAGTTTTGTTATTCATGTATTTTCACCTCCTGTACATTTTTATAGTGTGCAGGAATGTGATAATAATACATTTTTTTTACTGGTAATTTTTGTTAAAGAATTTCATCAAAATTTTGAGGTTTTAAATTTGTAATCACTTCAATATTATTTATAGCGTCATCTATTAGAACATTATAATCTAAATTTTTTTCATATTCTACACAATTAGATAATTTAGGATTTATAACTGGATGTTTAGGCACAAATATTGTACAGCAGTCTTCAAAGGGAAGAATACTTGTTTCATATGTACCTATTTGCTCGGATATATTTATTATTTCTAGTTTATCTAAACATGCGACTGGTCTTATTACTGGCATATTTGTTACTTCATTAATACAGGCGATACTAGATAATGTTTGGCTGGCGACTTGTCCAATACTTTCGCCATTAATTATTATTTTAGCATTTATTTTTTTAGCATATTTTTCAGCAATACGATACATCATTCTACGCATTATGGTTATTATATAAGTATCTGGACAATTTTTGTATATTTCAGTTTGAATTTTGGTAAATGGCACTACGTGAATTGTTATATGTCCTGAGTATTTATTTAAAATTTCAGCTAGTTTAATTACTTTATTTTTAGCTTCTATAGATGTATGTGGTGGTGAATCAAAATATAGACATTCAATATTTATTCCTCTTTTCATGGCAAGATAACCCGCAACTGGGGAATCTATTCCTCCTGATAACATAAGTAAACCATTTCCTTGGACACCAACTGGATATCCACCACATGCTTTTATTTCATCTGTATATATATATGTACCATTATTTCTTATTTCCACAGTAACTAAAACATCTGGATTATGCACATCTACTTTTAGATTTGTATGTTTTAATATTAATCCACCTAGTTTCTTACTAAATTCCATTGAAGTAATAGGATACGTTTTATCAGCTCTTTTGGTTTCTACTTTAAATGTTTTTTTACTTGTATCTATTATTTCTAAAACTTTTTTTAAAATGTCTTCTATATTATTAGTATTTGCCTTATGACATATTACTATACTATGGATACCAAAAATTTTTTTAAGTTTTTCAGCAATAATTTTGGCATTATCACATTCTATAAACATTCTGACACGATCTTTTTTTATTATGATATTTTCATCTTTTAATAGTGTTTTAATATTTTTTTCTAAAACGTTTATGAATAATTTACGATTATCTTTTTTAGTAGTTAATTCACCATATTTTATTAATATTAATTCATTCATGATTTACTCCTTATAAAAAGCGATTACTCGCTTTCTTTTAGATTTTCTATAATATTTTCAATTTTATTACCATATTCGATAGATTCGTCGTAAATAAAATTTAGTTCTGGTATTTGTCTTATATCTACTCTTTCCCTTAATTCATGTCTAATAAAACCAGATGCACTTTTTAAAGCTTTGGTGGTTTCTTTTATTTTATCATGATCTAAAACAGTAAAATAAACTTTGGCATAACTTAAATCATTTGATACTTTAACATCGGTGATGGTGACAAATTTTATATCTTTGTTTTTGACTTCTGTTTCTATTATATAACTGATTTGTTCTATTAAGGCATCTGAAACTCTTTCACTTTTTATACTCATATTTTCACCTCTATTTTTTTACATTATACCATATTTTTGAATAAACTTTGGTTTAATTTAATAATAATGCTTGCATTTTACTGTTTTGTTCTTTTAAAATTTTAATCTTTTGTTCTAACTCTTCTAATATATTTAATATTTCGGCATTTATCATACATTATCCCTCCTTTAAAAATGTAGTTGTTATTATACTGAAGCAGATACTAAATGTCAAATATAAAAGGCACATAAATAAAAAAAGTTTGAACCCATTTCTAGGTCAAACTTCTAGGCAGCTTTTATTTTTGCAACATATGCATTGACTTGCGCAGACCAAGTACTGCTTTCAGCATATTTTGGTCCAATTGTTTCAGGTGTTGTTAAGCCTTGAGAGAAGTAATTTTTGTTTAGATTATTCATAAACGCTTTAATTCCCTCTTCTAATGTTGCAAAACTAGCATAACTGCCACCATTACATCCTCCAGTACCTTTCATACCTCCAACATTATTGCATTGGTTTAATAAAGCACTACATTGCCATTCACAGCCTGTTTCGTGCATAACGATGGCAACAGCGATATATGGATCTATACCTAATTCCAATGCATAAGATGCGAAAGTATAACCTTGGCCAGCAATTGTAGAATGAAGAGTTCTATTTAGTTTATCTGCAAGTTCATCTACTGTCATGTTATCATAAACCTTTTCCTCTTCATAATCGGCCTCGGCGACACTGAGTTCTACTACTTTGGCAGACATAACATCACTTTCACTGATATTCATGTTTTCTATACGAGTTTGCGTATCATATGTAGCACTCGCAATATCAAGTGATAGTTTATTATCCTCCAAAACTTTATTTTCACTAACATATTCTTTATTACCAAACAATGTATATATAACACTACTGAATGATAATACAAATACAACGATTATAGTCATGGCCAAACTTATGGCCTTAACCGACTCTGCTGTTTTCATAATTCACCCTCTCTTGCTTCATAGAAAACAGGTTATATTTTAGCATACTCATAATTTTGTGTCAAATCGAGACATATTTATATAAGCCTGCTAGTGATATTATACACAGTAAAAGTTAATATATACATGTAATTATCCTATTTTAAGGTAATATTTTAAGACTATTGTAATTCAGCAATATAGATAGTTTGAGTAGTATCATCATCTTTAGTACAAGTAATTAAAGTAAGAGTATTTTTATTTTTATTTCTATATATAGTGACATCACCATCTTTAGTATCCGTATAAATATTCACTATTTTATAAACATAAGTTTTACCTTTATATATAATAGTAGCCAGATCTCCATTGGTTAACTGATAAAGATTTTTAAAATAACCTATATGACTAGAACCACTATGAGCAATAAGAATAGTATTACCATTTTTTTCATCGGGATAATTTGAAACATTTAATAAAGTTACATTATATTTAATATTATTATATTGATTATCTTTATCATAAAAACCTTGTTCTAACCCTATTTTATCTATTTTTAGAACACCTAAGTAAGTTCCACCTTCACCCTCTGTTACATTTGTCTCGGCTTCTGCTTCGGCGATTTCTTGCGGAGTATTATCAACAATTTCACCATCTTTTTCAGTATATAAAGAAATACTTATTTTATCATAAGCTAAATCTTTTTTACCAACAAGATAATCATAAGATATAAGTATAATACCTGAGATAACTAAAAACACACTAATAATTGCGATGGCTTTATTGCTTAATTTTTTCATATCATCTGCCTCTTTTCATGTGCATTATAACAAAAAAAGAACATATTGTCTATGTTCTAATTTTAAGGTTATAAGTCCTAGATATATTATTATAGAAAGAGAAACCTTACTTATTAAAGGCTTCTCTTAAAAAACAATATAACATTAATTTCATAATATCACATATGGATTACTTGATGTTCCTTCTCCTTTTAGAATAATATCAGATGACAGATAGAGAACTGGGGCCACGCCGTCACTGTAGCTAGCGTTGATGCAGAAGAAACCGTCACTGCCCACATTGAACACGTCGTAAGCAAACGAGATAGAATACGGCGCGATAGTCCAAGAAAAATTACTACCCATAGGTCCTGTATATATCCAGTTTGTTGTTGTACATGATTCAGAATAATTATTGTTTAACTCCATGCTTCCACACTGTTCTGTATTTGTATTGGCTTTTACATAATCACTTACGTTCATAAGTCCAACTTTACCATTCCATTTATATGTTTGTTCTTGGGTTACAGTGGTAGAAAGGTTTGATTCA
>CAVHAY010000060.1:0-2228 GCA_963634115.1 Clostridia bacterium
TGGTAATATAGAACTAAATATTAGTTATATTTTAGAAAGTATTTATTCATCTCTTATCCTAAATATAATATATATTATAATTGTCTTTAATATAACAGATAAAATAAGTACTAAATTAAAAATAAGAAAATCATATTGATTTCTTTTTTTATCTAATAAAAACTTTTTAATATTAAAATATAATGTTTATATGTAAAAGAGTAAATTAATAATCAAAATTAAAAGATTTACTTGATTTTCATTTAAAATATTTATATAATTGATATATAAATAGGTAAGTAGGAGGAAAATAATGAAAAAATTTAATAATAAAGGGCAAGCTTTAGTTGAATACCTACTCATCATTGCCGTGATAAGTGCAATTGTAGTTACTGTAGTTAAACTATTAGGAGGATATTTAACAGATTCTGTAACAAAATCATCATGTAACTTAGTAGATAAAAAATATGTTGAGGGTTCTAGCCCAGGAAAAGGAAGATGTGAATAACATCTATCCTTTTTATCTAAAGGAGCGATAAAATGCACTTATTAAAAAAACCATATGGATTACTTTGGCTACTATTAAGTTTATTAACTAATAATCTCTCTATTTTTTTGCTTGGAGGTATATTAAAAGTATATGACAAAAATGCTTGGTATGCCAAATGGTATACTTGGGTTATTTGTTTTATTATAGGAATATTTTTATTAATAAATACATTATTATCTGATAATACCTATAATCTTACTTATCTAAGCTTTATTCTTGTTCCATATGTCTTATTAATATTAATTTGGAATATCCAAATATCAGTTAAAGTATCTGAAAAATTACTTGTCCCAGGTAAAGAAATATATGCTTATCCATATTCATGGATATTATGTTTAATTATTCCTGTAATAGGGTGGATACTTTTACTTGTAATGTTTATTTACACAAGATACTACTATATTATAAAAATATTTGAAGGTAACGGCGAAAAAATCTAAATAAATAATAAAAAATATGTTATAATGTTTGAAGGTGATATAAGTGCAAAATAGAAGTGAACTTAGAAAAAAATGTATGACAATACTATACCAAATAGATATATATAGTACAAATGGTATAAAGTATGATATAGATACAATAATAAATGAAGTTTCAGAAGTAGAAAATGAATTTATTAAAGAAATAGTATATGGAGTAATAACATATAAAAATGACATTGATGATATGGCTAATAAATATTTAGAAAATTGGAATATAAATAGATTAGGTAATACTGATAAAGCTATACTTAGAATGGGGATATTTGAACTTTTATATATGGATACTCCAGATATAGTTGCTATAAATGAAGCTATAGAATTAGCCAAAATTTATAGTGATGATGCTGTAAAAAAAATGATAAATGGCGTATTAGATAAAATATATCATGAAAAAGTAGGTGAGTAAATGAATAATAAATATCTTACTGTTACTGCTATAACACGTTATTTAAAATCAAAATTTGATTCTGATATTCATTTAAATAATGTTTTATTAAAAGGGGAAATATCTAATTTTAAAGCCCATACTACTGGACATATGTATTTTTCTATAAAAGATGAACATAGTAAGATAAATGCTATAATGTTTAAAGCCAATGCTTCTAAATTAGATTTTAAACCTACTGATGGAAGTAAAGTTCTTTTAGTAGGTAGAATAAGTGTTTATGAAGCAGTAGGAAATTATCAAATTTATGTCGATAAAATGATTGAAGATGGTGTAGGTAATCTTTATATTGCCTATGAAAAATTAAAAAAGAAACTAGAAGAAGCTGGTTACTTTAAAAAAGAACATAAAAAACCAATTCCTAAATATCCAAAAAGAGTAGGGATAGTAACGGCATCAACAGGTGCTGCTGTAAGAGATATTATAACAACAATAAAAAGAAGATACCCTATTTGTGAGACTCTTTTGTTTCCTACACTGGTACAAGGTGAAAATGCTAAAGAAAGTATTGTTCAAAATATAAAAAAAGCCGAAGACTATAATATTGATGTATTAATAGTAGGAAGAGGTGGAGGCTCAATAGAAGATCTTTGGGCCTTTAATGAAGAAATAGTCGCCGATGCTATATATCAATGTAAAATTCCGGTAATAAGTGCTGTAGGGCATGAAGTAGATTTTACCATAAGTGATTTTGTTGCTGATCTAAGAGCACCCACTCCAACTGCCGCTGCAGAACTTGCAGTACCAAATCTTTTAGATTTAAATAAAATGT
>CAVHAY010000061.1:0-2493 GCA_963634115.1 Clostridia bacterium
AGTTTATGTAGTTCCTAGATTAATAAATTTAATTTTAAAGATTTAGAAAAGAAATAGATTTTCTATCTTTTTTTATGGTAAAATATTTATGGAGGCGATCTATGAAAAAAGTTGTTGTTGGTATGAGTGGTGGAGTAGATAGTAGTGTCGCGGCAATTATACTAAAAAAACAAGGATATGAAGTTATTGGTCTTTTTATGAGAAATTGGGATACAAGTGTTAATGGAGATTATTTAGGAAATCCAGATTTAAATAATGATATATGCCCACAAGAACAAGATTATAATGACGCTAAAAAAGTATGTGATAAAATTAATATACCATTATATAGAGTAGATTTTGTTAAAGAATATTGGGATTATGTTTTTACATATTTTCTAGATGAATTAAAAAAAGGAAGAACTCCTAATCCTGATATAATGTGTAATAAATATATTAAGTTTAATATGTTTGTTAAAGAGGCAAAAAAGCTAGGAGCCGATTATATTGCTACTGGGCACTACGCTAGAATAGTAGATGGTAAACTTTTAAGAGGAATAGATGAAAATAAAGATCAAACATATTTTTTATCAGAAGTGCCTAAAGAAAATTTAAAAAATGTTTTATTTCCTATTGGGGAAATGACAAAACCTGAAGTAAGAAAAATTGCCAATGATTATGGACTTATTACTGCGAACAAGAAAGATTCTACTGGTATTTGTTTTATTGGTGAACGTAATTTTAAAAAATTTTTAGAAAACTATTTACCTAATACTCCTGGAGATATAATTAATATTGATACTGGAGAAGTTTTAGGTAAACATTCTGGTCTTATGTATTATACTATTGGTCAAAGAAGAGGACTTAATATTGGGGGTACTAAAGAAAGATTATTTGTTTGTAAAAAAGATTTAGATAAAAATATATTATATGTCGCAGTAGGGGATGAAAATAAATATTTACTTAGTTTTGAAGCCATTATTGAGGAAGTTAATTTATTTGAAAAATTACCTTCAAAATGCACTGCTAAATTTAGATATAGACAAAAAGATAATGAAGTTTATGTAAGCACATTAGATAATGGAAATTTACTGGTAAAATTCCCAAAAGGTATTAAATCAGTAACACCTGGACAAGCATGTGTATTATATGATGATGAAGTTTGTCTTGGTGGTGGTATTATTAAGGAGGTCCACTAATGAAAAAAGGTATTATATTAATATTTGTTATTTTAGTACTGTTTTTAGGCATTTTCTTGTATTTTAATATAAATGATAAACAAAGTAAAAAAACTACGCCAAAAAGTGATATTAAAGAAGCTATACAAGATAATGTTCAGGGTGAAGTCAATGGTAAAGAAGAAACATTTGATTTTACTGATGATGAAGGTAATAATGTAGAGATAAAGGCTGAAAAAATTGTTACAGCGACAGGTTTTGCTGGCGCAAGTAATTACCAATTTTATATAATTGATAATGATTTATATTTTGAAAATATTAGTATTTCTGGAAGTAAAGAAAAAATCGCTACTGGAGTTGCTGATATATATTTAAAAGGCGAAAATGTAACTGCTAAACTTAAGAAAAATGGAAAAGTTCTTAAAGAAAATAATTATGTGATGTATGAATAAGGAACTTTACTTTTTACTTGACATTTTAGGGTGCTTTCGCTAAAATTATAGTAGGAGGTTTAAATCATGGAAAGTTTAAACGAAATATTAAAAGAATTAGGAATATCAAAAGTTAAATTAGCAAAATGTTTGGGAGTTTCTAGACAAATGATTTATAACTATCTTGAACTTGATAGTATTAATAAATGGCCTAAAGATAAGAAAGTAATCTTACTAAATTTATTAGGTGTTAAATCTGCAGAGGAAATAAATGATATTAAGGTAAATACTAATTATATTATGGATGTTGAAATGCGTATTAATAGTTTATTTCAAAATTCAAATAAAAGCGATGTCACTGAGACAAATGCTATTTTTAATGGGTTAGGACCTAAACAAAAAGAATTGCTACATTGTATTGTTGATGACTTAAAAGAAAAACTTAGTGATGAAAAAGATGAAACTAGTTATAATTCTTTAGTATATTTGTATCATTTTTTACAAACAATGGATAGTTCTAAGGAATTAAAGTATATTTTGGCTTATATTTCAAAAAGTTATGGATATACTAAACCATATGAATTTGTTTATGATGAAAATGAACAATTTATATTTGAAAGTATCTTATTTTCTGCGATTTCTTTATATAATAGTGGTAGCGCAAGTAAATCAAAAATTGCCGCAACACATAAAAGATTTGTCAATTATATAGAACAGAAAATGGAAGATAAAATGAGTCGTACTTTAGAAATAAATATGGCGAAAGAACAAGCATTAAAAGAACTTGGATTTACAGAAATTAATTCTGAAAATGCTTCAGAAGTTCTTGCTAAAATAGTTGAAATACAAGAAAGAAAAAAAAGAGATTAATGTTATACATTATTTTTTCTTTTTTTATTTTATAT
>CAVHAY010000062.1:0-11304 GCA_963634115.1 Clostridia bacterium
GGAGAAGGAACACAGAACAGTCCATATACTATAGGATAAAATAAGAATATAGGTAAAGCACTTTGTAAGCCTCCTTTAGGAGGCACAGAAGTGGGATGAGCGAAAGTCATCATAAAACATTTTGATTATTGTTTATGATGTTTTTTTGTTTTAACTGTAAATCTTGGGTAGGTTTGTTTATTTTTTTCACTTTATTTTCAAAATTATTGTTATTAAATGTGATATAATTGTTTTGTATGAAAATAAGGAGGTATATAAATGGCAAAGTATTGTGAGAATTGTGGTAAAAAGATTGATGAAGGTAAAAAATGTAATTGTATAAAAGATGAACCAATAGTACATAATGCTCATGAGAAAAATAAAAGTAAGAATAGTGATACTTTAGATAGGGTTATTTCTATTATAAAGGGTTTATTTATTGAACCTAATGATACTATTAAAAATAGTAAATGTGAGGATAATTTTAATATTGCTATTATTATTCATGGTATTATGAGTGTTGTTGCAGGTGTATTTGTATTTATGACTGCGAAGGTTTATTATTCATATATTAATTTATATAATTTAGCAGGGTATAATAGTTCTTATTACAATGGATATTCACCGGTTAATAGTTCTGTAAATATATCACTTATGAGTTTATTTATTACTACTGTTATTGTGGTGTTTGCTTTATCTTTTGTTTTTGCGGGTATATTATATTTGGTTAATACTAAATTTTTTGGCGCTAAGGCAAAATATAAAGAAGTATATAGTTTATGTGGATGTACGTCTATTATTATTTCTATGACATTATTAATGGGACTTTTATTGATGTTTGTTAGTGTTCCTTTGGCATTTATTATTGTTGTGCTTGGTTTATTACTGAATGCTCTTTATAATTATGAGGGTATTAAGTTTATGGGAATACATGATAAGAATAAATATGCTTATATATATGTTATTTCTATGATGATATTTTTATTTTTGGTATTTGTTTTAGTTCAAGTTTTAAGTTGACAAATATAAATTTATTTTATATAATTGGTGGCAAGGTGATGAAGGGAAGTAGTAATAAAGGTTTTTGTTTATAGTGAGCTTATGATGGTGGAAATTAAGTAATAATTCTTTATGAACGTATCTTGGAACTGTTTGCTTGTCAGCATTATTGACTTAAGTTGCATAGATAATTCTATGAAGTAAGGTGGTACCGCGGAACTATTTCGTCCTTATTTTATAGAATTTTTTTTGAAGGAGGAAATATAATGATAGAATTATTTGAAAAGGCTCTTAAAGATTTAGGGTATGAATGTGAAGTTAAGATATCTATATCTAAGGTTGCTGATTATCAATTTGATGGTTGTTTTAAGTTAGCGAAGGTTTATCATAAAGCACCTTTGCAAATTGCTGGTGAGGTTATAGAAATATTAAAATCTTATGATAATTATGGTGATTATTTTAATAGTTTATCTATTGCGGGTTCTGGTTTTATTAATATTATTGTAAGTGATAAATATGTTAGTAATGAGATTAGAAAGCTTATTAATAGTGAGGTATTAACTTCTAAAGAAGAGGGGCTTTATGTTTTAGATTATGGTGGACCTAATGTGGCTAAACCATTACATGTTGGACATTTAAGAAGTGCGATTATTGGGCAGGCTATTAATAATATTTTAAAATATAAAGGATATAATACGATAAGTGATGTTCATTTAGGAGATTTTGGTCTACAAATTGGGCAAGTTATATATGGCATTTTACAAGATAATTCTGGAGTAGATATTAAGGATATAGATTTTGATCTGGCTTATTTAAATGAGACTTATCCTAAGATAAGTGGTTTATGTAAGGAAGATGAGGAGATTAAAAATGAATGTGCTTTGATTACTAAGAAAATGCAAGATGGGGATTTAGAATATAATATTCTATGGAAAAAGATAATGGATATATCTATTAAGGATATAAAAAGAATTTATGATTATTTGTCTGTTAATTTTGATTTGTGGTATGGGGAAAGTGATTCTTATAAGTATTATGATAAGTTGTTTAAAGTGTTAGATGATTATATTATTATAGATAAAGGCGCAAAAATAATTGAGGTAAAAGAAGAGGATGATAAGATTAATATTCCCCCTTGTATTGTTGAAAAAAGTGATGGGGCATTTTTATATGCGACTTCTGATTTGGGGACTATTTTACAAAGGGAAGAAGATTTTCATCCGCAGGCAATTATTTATATTGCTGATGAAAGACAGTCTATGCATTTTACTCAGGTGTTTCGAGCTGCTAAAAAGGCGCATATTTATGACGGTATGCTTGAATATCATGGTTTTGGAACGGTTAATGGTAAGGATAATAAACCATTTAAGACAAGAAGTGGTGGAGCTTTAAAATTAGAGAGTTTAATTGATGAGGTTAGAAAGAATTTTATTAGTTTAAGAGAAGATAATAAAAATATGTCTAAAGAGGATTTAGATAAGATTATAAATGCTATTATAAAGTTTGCTGATTTACAGAATAATATGGAAAGAAATTATATTTTTGATATTAAGAAATTCTGTGAGGTTAATGGTAAGACTGGGCCATATATTTTATATACTTATCTTAGAATAAATAAGATTATCAATGAATGTTATGAATTATCTGATACTGTTTATAATGAATATGATAGGGCTTTAAGGCTTAAATTAATAGAAGTATCTAAGGTTATTGATTTGGCCGCAAAGGAGAGAAGACCACATTATATTGCGGATTATTTATATGAGCTTGCGGTTATTGCTAATAACTTTTATCAAAATAATAGAATGAGTGATATAGAAGGTGAGCAAAAACGTGATTTTAATGCTTTATTAACTTTTAATAATAGGGTTATTAAAGATTTGCTTGGTCTTCTTGGTATTGATATTCCAAGTGTTATGTAAAAGAAAAAACATACGAATTTTATTTGTATGTTTTATTATGCAAAATCTATAAAAAATCTTTGATACCAAACTAAAAATGCATATACTGTCCATATTTTGCGGCAATGGTTTTTCTTGCCTTTATAGTGTTCGTCTAGTATTTTGTTTAAGTATTTTATGTTAAAAAATTCACTGGCAAAATCTTTGTTAAACATTTCTTTAGTAATGTTATAGTATTTTTCTTCTCTAAACCATTTTATAATAGGTACAGGGAATCCTTTTTTGGGTCTTTTATACCATTGTTCTGGTATGTTCTTAGATGCTGCTTTTCTTAGAATATATTTAGTGGTATTGTGTGATAGTTTATATTCTGTTGGTATTGTGCTGGCAAGTGAGAATACTTCTTTATCTAGTATAGGTACTCTAAGTTCTAAGGAGTTTGCCATGCTCATTTTATCGGCTTTTAGTAAGATGTCGTTTGGTAACCAAAAGTGCATATCTAGGTATTGCATTTTGGTTAAATCATCTTGATCTTTAACTTCATCATATGTTTTTTTAGTAATACTTTGGAAGGTAATGTTGCTTTTATATTTATTTGTAAGGGTTTTGTTGGCTTCTTTGTTTCCAAAGACGAAGGCATTACCAATGTAATAATCTTCTACTTTTGAGCCACCTTTGGTAAGAAAGTTTTTACCATGAAATTCTGGCATGATAGAAACGATGTTTTTGATTCCTACGCGAATAAATTTAGGGACGTTTTTACGATATTTAATGATTAAATCATCTTCTTTATAGAATGGATAACCACCAAAGAGTTCGTCGGCACCTTCACCAGATAATACTACTTTGACGTATTTTCTTGCTAGTTTGGATAAGAAATATAATGGTACGGCTGACAAGTTGGCGGTTGGTTCATCGGCATAATATTCTACATCCGCAATGCTTTCAAAAAAATCATCTGAGGTTATTAATTCATTTATATTTTGAATGTGTAATAGATCTGATAAGTCTTTAGCAAGTGGTACTTCGTTGAAATTTTTATAATCGAAGCCCACTGAAAAGGTTTTGTCTGGTTTTAAGTATGATACGACATATGATGAATCAATACCTCCTGATAGATAGGCTCCAAGTGGAACATCGCTTATTAGGTGGGTGTCAATTGAACTGGTAATTGTTTTATCTATTTCTTTTACTAGTTTATCAAAGTCTTGTTTTTGGGGATTAAATTTTACTTGATAATATTTTTTTGTTTTTATTTCTCCTGTTTCTGTATTATATATAAAACTATGTCCTGGGAGTAATTTATATATTCCTTTGAAAAAGGTTTCTTCGAGTACTGATGTTTGGAAGGTTAGGTAAGGCTTTAGGGCTTCTTTATTAACTTCTTTTTTAAAATCAGGATGTCTTAAGAAACTTTTTATTTCTGAACCATACATAAATGTATCATTCATTTTACCATAGTAAAATGGCTTTTGACCAAAGTGGTCTCTAGCGCCAAATAGTTTTTTATTTTTTTTATCCCAAATAACGAAACTAAACATTCCTCTTAATTTATCTAATATTTTTTCACCATATTCTTCATATCCATGTAAAATAACTTCGGTATCGGCATTTGTTTTAAATATATGTCCTTTTTTTATTAGTTTTTCTTTTATACTTTTGAAATTATATATTTCTCCATTAAAGGTGATAACCATAGAAGAATCTTCATTGGTCATTGGTTGTCTTCCACCTTTTAGATCTATAATTGATAGTCTTCTAAAACCCATAGCGATGTAACCATCTTTATAATAAGATTCATCATCTGGGCCACGATGGGCTATTTCATCGGTCATTTTTTTTATTATGTTTTTATCTTTAGTATTTATGTATCCACAAAAACCACACATATAGCATTTCCTTTCTAATATTTCCAGTATCCATTTTTATAATCTTTGAAATAACGTAATTGTTTTCTTATTAAGAATAGTATTCTTTTTAGTGTTATATCTTTTTTATAGATTATAGGATTTACATATTTTTTTTCTTTATAAAGTTTTAGGGCCTCTTTTTTGAATTCTTTATTTATGATATATTTTTTGATTATTCTTTTGGGTACGTAGGTAAGTAATATTTCTTTTTTTAGTAGTTTAAAATCTTGTGTTTTATTATATACTAGGTCATCTACGACTAGTTTTACAAGGTTACAACCTGCCGCAGTAACATAATAACTACTGCGTCCTTGTCTGGCATTTATTTCTAGTATTTTGTATTTTTGATCTTTTTTGTCATATTTAATATCAATTTCGGCAAGACCTTTGAATTTTATTTGTTCCATAAATTCTTTAAATTTAAGGGGAATTTTTTCATCATAGGTGTTGGTATTAAAACCATTAATTAATACGGCAGCGTTACCAATCATTTTTTCGGTATGTTCTCCAAGTCCTATTTGGGCAAAGGACATGCATTCACATATTCCTTTTTTGTTACAATAAACTACGGCATCAAATAAACTACTATCATCACCTTCAATATATTCTTGAACAATTAGGTTATCTTGGTAGTTACTTTTTCTAATAAAGTTTATTGTTTCGTTTACTTCATCTATATTATTTAGTTTATATATTTTTTTCTTACCTTCAAATTCTACATGATTATAGGTAATTACGTTAGCGGGTTTGATGATAATAGGGAAGTCAAAGGGAATATTTATTTCATCTTTAGGGTTATAGATGAGTGTTTTTGGTAAAAGTCCTGTATCTTGATATTTTAAGAAAAATTCATCTTTCATCATTAAGGAGTCTAGAAAATCTAAGTCAACATAGTTAAATAGTATTCTTTTATCTAATTTTTTTTTATTTTTGACAAGTCCTCTAGCGTATGTTTCGTTTGAAGAGATACATACTATTTTGGAGGCATTTATATTTTTTACATAGTCATTTAATATTTCGGCGAATTTATTTTCATCCCATAAACCTTCGTTATAAGTCTTATCTATTATTTTAGAGTGCTCTACAAAACTCATTGGTTTGGCGGATAGTATTTTGGCTTTTTTATGATAGGCTTCATGATAACATCTAGCCATGTAATAAGCGTTTGCGTCGCTGCCTAGAATTATTACTTCAAAGTCCATATTTTCCTCCTTAATATTTTATTTCTATTTTTTTATCATTTTCTATATATACTCTTGGTACTCTATTGGTAACTGAGGTAAGAAGGGTATAGCTACTTAATCCCATTTGATGAGCTTCTTTTGATATTTCATTATATAGAAGAACTTTATCATGTAGTTTTACTGTTTCATCTATTTTTATGGTTGTCATATCCATACCAATTTCACCAATGACTTCATATTTTTTATTATTAATGGTTACATATCTACCTTCGTTTTGTTTTACAAAGCCATCGGCAAAGCCAATGGGGATGATACCAATATATATATTTTCTTGGGCAATATATTTGGCACCATAACCTACACATTCACCTTTTTTTACATATTTGATATGCATAATTTCACTATATAATTTAAAGGCAGTATTTAATTTTAAGTTATTGGTGAGGGTAGTTTTACTGATGTTATGTTTTTTTAGATAAAGATTTCTTTTGATTTTTCGAAGGCCAGTAGGTTCTTTTAGATTCTGAGCAAAGCCATACATTATGATGCCCATTCTAATGCCGTTTGCGAATTTTATTTTAGGGTGATTAACTAGGGTTAATGAGCGTCCTAGGTGGACAATGGGAATTTCTTTAAGATTTATGGTACTGGTGATGTTTGTGAAATTTTCTAGACTTTCGTCCCAGTGTTTATCCCAAATACCACTGGTGGCAAAGTGAGTATATATTCCTTCTAGGGTAAAATTATTATTTTTTTTGATAAGGTTACAAACTTCTTGTAGTTCGTTTTTGTCTTTTATACCTAGTCTATTCATACCACTATCGATTTTGATATGTATTGTTAGTTTTAGATTTTGATCTATTTTTTTTAGGTAGTTTAAATCGGGTAGGGTTATAGTGATGTTGTTTGAGGCCGCAATGGATAAATATTCGGTATTTATAGGTTCTAGACACATTATTTTTATGTCTTGGTTTTTTTCTCTTATTTTTAAACATTCTTCTAAGGAAGAGGCTGCAAGATAGTTTATACCACTTTCTATAAGGGCATTTATGATATAGTCTCCATGGCCATAGGCATTGGCTTTAACTACTCCGATATAATATTTATATTCATAGTTATTTTTGATGTTTTTAATGTTTTCTTTTAATGTGTCTAAGTTTATTTCTGCATAGGTTTTTCGGTACATATAATCATCCTTTTCTTAATCTTTTTAATTATATAATATTTTAAGGTTAAACGCAAATGAATATGATTTATACAAAAAAATGATGTAATGAAATAAAATTTTATGTTTTGAATGTCAAAAAAAATGCAAAATTGTAAAATTTTAGGTATACATTTTTGGGGCTGTGTGCTATAATTGTTTGTAGGTGATTGGATTATGATCGAAACTATTCATGCTTCTTTAGATGAGAATAAAAATATTACTGATGAAGTAAAAAATAATATTTTTGAACTTGCACAGATATTTAATAATTCATTTAGTGATATTGACCTTACTAATTTTAGTGAAAGGCTTAAAACTTTATCTATTAAAAGAGAAAGCATGTATTTGGTTAAATTACCATGTAAATATAATCCACATACTAATGAAATTTTAATAAATTCTGGTCGGTTTGAGGAGTCTGATGCTAAACATTGGATGATGCATGCATTACTTGGAGTGATAACCGCAAAGGATAATTATTATGGTTTTAATAATGAAAATGATACCTTATTTGCTCTTAATGAGGGATACACAGAAATAATTACTAATAACTTAGTTGGTGATATTGAAAATAATTTCTTTACTGATGAGATTATTTTAACTAATTTAGTTGGTAAGATTATTGGTAATGATGTTTTGTATGAAGCGTATTTCAATAATGATTTTACAAGGGTAGTAAAAGCAATGTTAGAAGCGGAGGGTAAATAATATGTTGGAAAAAATGAATGAAAATTTATATGGAAGACTTGGTGGAAAACCATCTATGATGTTTGAAATAGAAAGTTTAGCTATTAATATTGAGCCTTCGCTCGCTAAAGATGAGTGGATGACTACTAGTATATTCCCTTATTATGATGATAATTATAAGGTTACTGACGGAAGTATTGAATTACTTACGCAAACGATAGAAGAAAGCAAAAATATGAATATTACTAATAATGTTAAAGTAATCTAAAAAATAGAGTGATCTATTTTTTTGTTTTTTATATTTATTTGGAACATTAATATTTTTTGGTGTAGTTAATGAAAAAAATTAGATTTTTACTTTGAAAAAAATTATCAATATGTTATAATTGGTATATATTTTAAAGGCAATGACCAAAAAATAGTATTATAAGCTCTTACTTTAAAAGAGAACTAACAATAGGTGAAAGGTTAGTAAGTAATCTTATAAGAATTCACTTTGGTAGCTGTATACAACGTTTAAGCCCGTTATAGCTTTTGAGGTAGATTATATCTATAAATTAAGGTGGTACCACGTAAACTCACGTCCTTATCTGGAAGTGAGTTTTTATATTGAGGAGGAAGAAGAATGGATAATATTTTAAATGAATTAAAACAAGAATTAGATACTATAAATACTATACAAGAGATTAGTGAAATAAAGGCTAAATATTTAGGTAAAAAGGGTTCTATTAGTCTTTTATCTGCGAAAATTAAAGATTTATCTAATGAAGAAAAAAAGGAGTTTGGTAAAAAAATAAATGAAATTAAACAAACCGCTAATGAACTTTTAGATAATAAGAAAACTATTATTAATGAGGAAGAGTTAAATAAAAAGTTAGAAAGTGAAAGTATTGATATAACTCTTCCTGCGACAAGTATTAATGTAGGGGCCCCTAATATTGTGGAAAAATTAGTTTTAGATGTGGAAGAATTACTTATGTCTATGGGTTATGATGTTGTTGATGGTCCAGAAATTGAAGAGGATAAATATAATTTTGAAATGCTTAATATTCCTAAAGGTCATCCGGCAAGAGATGCTCAAGATACTTTCTATTTGAGTGGTGAAGATATTTTACTTAGAAGTCAAACTTCACCAGTACAAGTAAGGGCTATGCAAGAGGGAAAGGGTGAAGTTCCTATTAGAATGATTTGTCCAGGTAAAACGTATAGAAGAGATAATGATGATGCGACACACTCTCATCAATTTACGCAAATAGAGGGTTTACTTATTGATAAAAAAGTTAGTTTATCTGATTTAAAAGGTACATTTGATGTAATTGCTAAGCATTTGTTTGGAAATGATATTAAGACGAGATTTAGACCAAGTTATTATCAGTTTACTGAGCCATCAGTGGAGATGGATATTAGTTGTCATGTATGTGGTGGTAAAGGCTGTAATGTATGTAAACAGAGTGGTTGGATAACTGTTTCGGGTGCGGGTATGGTTCATCCTAATGTACTTAAAAATGGTGGATATGATCCTAAAAAGTGGCAAGGTTTTGCTTTTGGTTTTGGAACAGAGAGACTGGCTATGCTTAAATATGGTATTGATGATATGCGTGTATTTTATTCTAATGACTTAAGAGAAAGCAAAGCTTTTGATAGAAAGGAGGCATAATATGATTAGTTTAGAATGGGTTAAAGATTATATAGATATAAGTGATGAAGATGTATATGAGCTGGCGGAAAAAATAAAAAAGGCTGGTATTAATATTGAAGCTGTTATTAGTAATCATATTGATAATTTGGTTATTGGTGAGGTTTTAAAATGTGATAAGCATCCAGATTCTGATCATTTAAATATATGTGAGGTAAATGTTGGAAATAAGACTGTGCAAATAGTATGTGGTGCTTCTAATGTCAAGACTGGTATAAAAGTTATTGTGGCACTTCCTGGGGCGGTGCTTCCTGGTAATTTTGAAATTAAAAAAAGTAATATAAGAGGTATTGAATCTAATGGTATGATATGTGCTTTATTTGAAATTGGTTTGGAAGAGAAAAATGAACAAAATTATAATAAGGGTATATATATTGTAAATGAAGATATAAAGGTAGGAACAGCTGCTATGGCTGCTCTTGGTAAAGATACTACTTTATATGAACTTGATATTCATAAACATCGTAATAATGACTGTTATTACCATATAGGTTTTGCTTATGAGATAGCGGCTATTTTAAATAAAAAGGTTACTTTACCTCATAGTAATTTTCATCCTATTGTAGATGATATAAGTAAATATTTTAGTTTAAGGGTAGATACTGATAAATGTCCTTATTATCTGGCCCGTATGGTTACGGATGTTAAGGTAGGAGAAAGTCCTGAATTTATTAAAAGAAGATTACAAGATTATGGTATGAGAAGTATTAATAATGTTGTTGATATTTCTAACTATGTTATGCTGGAATATGGACAACCATTACATTTCTTTGATAAGGATGCTTTAGGAGATAAAGTAGTAGTACGTGATGCTTTAAAGGATGAAAAAATAGTTACTTTAGATTCAGTAGAAAGAACTTTATCTACTGATGATATTGTTATTACTAATGGCAATACGGCTGTAGGGGTAGCTGGAGTTATGGGTGGTCTTGATACTGAGGTTACTAATGAAACTAAAAATATTCTTATTGAAAGTGCTATATTTGATAGTGTTAGTATTCGTTATACAGCTTCTAGACTTGATTTAAAGAGTGAGGCTTCTATTAGGTATGGTAAGGGTTTATCGTTTGAATATACTAATATGGCTATGGATAGGGCATGTTATTTACTGGAAAAGTATGCATCCGCTAAAGTTTTAAGTGGTACTGTAAGACATGATAAGGTAGATAAAACTCCTAAAGTAGTAGAATTTAAGACCAGTGAAATAAATGAGTTACTTGGACTTAATATGACTGATGAAGATGTAAAGATAGAGCTGGGTAGATTAGATTTTGATTATGTTAAAAATGATGATGTATTTAAAGCTACTATTCCATTTAGAAGACTTGATATTGATCCTAATGTTAATGATATTGCTGAAGAGGTTGGTAGGTTATATGGTTATAATAATTTAAAATCTACATTACCTATATGTCCTATTAAGAGAGGAGAATATAAGGGTGATGTAAAGTATAAAAAGATTATTGCCAAAAGACTTATGACTCTTGGTTTAAATGAATGTCGTACTTATACTTTGGTATCACCAAAGGAAGCCTTGTTATTTAATTATGATGATATTAAACAATTAACACTGCCAAATCCAATGAGTATTGATAAAAGTGTTATTAGAACGAGTTTAATTCCATCTTTGGTTAATGTTTATAATTATAATAAAAAAAGAAAAGTAGAAAATATTAATATTTATGAAATAAGTAAAACTTATGATGCTGATTATAAGGAAGATAGTAAGATAGCTATTCTT
>CAVHAY010000063.1:0-6355 GCA_963634115.1 Clostridia bacterium
GTACAAATAGTGATTATAGTGCTCTTGTTGAACTTATGAGTTCAGTTGATGTTATTAAAACAGAAAAAAACAATAAATCATCAATTAAATTAGATAATTTAAACAATGAACTTTTATATAATTATTATAAAAAATCTTCTACTAAATGGTATGAATTTAGAGTTATTCCTTTCAGTCAAATGAATTCATCTTATAATAGTGAATATCAAAGATTATATGAAAAATATAGTAATATCGTTAAAATGTATAATCAAGATATAACAATTAATGGAATAAATACATAAGAAAAATTATTAAAAAAACAAAGTATATTTAGAAAAAAAGTTTATATAAAGAAAATAACTTTGATAATTATACTTTAATAAATCAGGGTAAACGCATGAAAATTTGTAACTTTTATTCATCCCGAAAGAAAAAGTATCAATTTAACCATTAAATTATAAGTAGTGAGGACGAATTTAGGGACTAATAGTTGGCTGACAGTTATACTTTTAAAAGCTCAAAAAAAGTCACAGAAAGTTATAAAGGAGGGATGAAAATATGTTTAAACTACATGCCCCATATAAACCAACAGGTGATCAACCTGAAGCAATACAAAAACTTGTAGATGGTATAAACAAAGGAGAAAAAAGTCAAATATTAATGGGTGTAACAGGTTCAGGTAAAACATTTACCATCGCTAACGTCATTCAAAAAACAAATAAACCAACTCTTGTTTTAGCACACAATAAAACACTAGCAGCTCAATTATATACTGAATTAAAAGAATTTTTTAAAGACGATTATGTTTGTTATTTTGTTTCATATTATGACTACTATCAACCAGAAGCATACGTTGCCAAAACCGACACATATATAGAAAAAGATGCTAGTATAAACGATGAAATAGATGAACTAAGACATTATGCCACTGCCGCTTTATTAGAACATAAAAATGTCATAGTTGTTGCCTCAGTATCTTGTATATATGGTATCGGAGAAATAGAAGAATACCAAAAAAATACCATGACATTTAATGTAGGTGATGTTTTAAAGCAAGAAGAAATATTACTAAAATTAATAGACATGCACTATGAACGTAATGACATAGACTTTAAAAGAGGAACGTTCAGAATGCATGGTGATGTTTTAGAAATAATACCTGTAAGTTGGCACACACATGGTATTAGAATAGAACTTTTTGGAGATGAAATAGATAGAATAAGTGAGTTTGATCTTATTACAGGTGCAATTATAAACAACAAAAAAACCATAACAATATTCCCAGCTAGTCACTTTGTAACAAGTGAAGAAAAATTAAAAAAAGCCATACAGAACATTGAAGAAGAACTTAAAGAAAGATTAGAACAATTAAAAAATGAAAATAAATTATTAGAATATCAAAGACTAAAAGAAAGAACAAACTATGATATTGAAATGCTAAAAGAAACAGGTAGTTGTAGAGGAGTAGAAAACTATTCAAGACATTTGGCCCTTAAACAAGCAGGGGCAACACCAACAACACTCATGGATTTTTTTGGAGATGATTATCTTCTAGTAATAGATGAATCACATGTTACCATTCCTCAAGTAAAAGCTATGTATAATGGCGACCAAGCTAGAAAAAATATCTTAGTTGACTATGGTTTTAGACTTCCAAGTGCCTTAGATAATAGACCATTAAAATTTCAAGAATTTAAACAAAAAATAAAGAATGTCATCTATGTCTCAGCAACACCAGGAGACTACGAATTAGAAGAATGTGGTGGCAAAGTCGTAGAACAAATAATAAGACCAACTGGTTTGTTAGATCCAAATATAGAAGTCAAACCAATTAAAAATCAAATTGATGATTTAGTCATGCAAATAAGAAATCAAATACAAAAAAATGAAAGAACAATTATAACCACATTAACTATTAGAATGGCCGAAGAACTTTCATCATATCTAAAAAAATTAGATATAAAAGTAGTATATCTCCATAATGAAATAAAAACTCTAGAAAGAACACGTATTATTCATGACGTTAGAACAGGAAAATATGATGTATTAGTGGGAATAAATTTATTAAGAGAGGGAATAGACATCCCCGAAGTTAGTCTAATCGCCATTATGGATGCCGACAAGCAAGGTTTTTTACGTAGTGAAAGAAGCCTTATCCAAACCATAGGAAGAGCAGCAAGAAACTCAAATGGTAAAGTAATAATGTATGCAGACCATATAAGTGATGCCATGGATAAAGCCATCAAAGAAACAGGAAGAAGAAGAAATATACAAAATAAATATAATAAAGAACATAACATAACCCCTAAAACAATAGTTAAAGAAATACGTGAAATAATTTCAAATTCCGATATCAGAAATGAAGATAAAAAACAAAAAATATCTAAAAAAGATAAGAAAAATCTTATCATAAATATCGAAAATGAAATGAAAGAAGCAGCTAAAAATTTAGACTTTGAAAGAGCCATGGAATTAAGAGACATTCTCTTTGAACTTAAGAGCGAGTAATTCATTGTACGTAAATAAAAAATCATGATATAATGTAAACGGTGAAAAAAATGAAAGACAAAAGAAAAAAAGAATTATTTATAACATTTATAGACTGGTTAATTAAGATGTTAGGATATGCCATAATTTTATTTATTACATCATGCATATTTAAAGAAACACTTCATATAGATAGTAATTATTTTGGTTTATGGAGTTTACTAGCGGCCGTAATCATCTATTTATTAAATAAAACCTTAAAACCAATATTGATTTGGTTAACAATACCAATAACAGGACTTACTCTTGGACTATTTTATCCATTTATTAACCTAATAATACTAAAAATAGTTAGTCTTTTATTGTATCCACACTTTTATATAACAGGAATATTCTATGCCATATTTGCATCAATACTTATCTCAATTCTAAATGTCTTCCTAGAAGAATTTATTATAAATAAAATAGAAAGAGTTGATAAAAAATGACAGGAGTAATAGACTTAGGATATATACAAATACATTTATATTCAATATGCATATTTATAGGTATACTAGCTGGTGGCAAGCTAGCTATGATAGAAGCCCAAAGATGGAATATTCCAAAAGAATTTATTTTTAACTTAATATTTTGGATGGTAATATTTGGAATAATTGGTGCCAGAATATACTATGTCTTATTCAATTTAAATTATTATAGTAACAATATAAAAGAAATATTCATGATATGGCACGGAGGATTAGCTATACACGGAGGTATCATCACTGCAATAATATTTTTAATATATTATGCCAAAAAATATAAATTAAAACTAATAAATTTACTAGACATTCTCGCTCCAGGATTACTACTAGGACAAGCCATTGGAAGATGGGGAAACTTCTTTAACGGTGAAGCCCATGGACCTGTAACAACTCTTATGCATCTAGAAAATCTACACTTACCCGATTTTATAATTAATGGTATGTATATAAATGGTAACTATTATATACCAGCATTTCTATATGAATCAATATGGTGTTTACTTGGAGTAATAATCTTATTATTCTTTAGAAGAAGACATTACTGCAAAATAGGAGAACCACTATCATTCTATCTTATATGGTATGGTATTGGAAGATTTTTCATCGAAAGTATGCGTACCGATAGTCTAATGTTCGCATCATTTAAAATAGCTCAAATAATATCTTTAATCATGATAATAGTAGGAGTAATACTAATAATAAAATTTAGAAAAGGCTCAAAATTCGATAACTTATATAATGATGAGGAGAATTGGAATGAAATTAAATTTTGATTGTATCGTAATAGGCGCAGGTCCTGCAGGACTTGCAGCCTCTTTATATCTAAAAAGAGCAGGTTTAAACATCATAGTTTTAGAAAAAAATGCTCCAGGAGGAGAACTGTTAAAAATAAATACCATAGATAACTATCTAGGTTTTTCTAATATACAAGGCGCAGATTTAGCCATAGAAATGCTAAAACATATAAATGAATTAAATATTAAAATAGAATTTGCAGAAGTAATAGAAATACAAAAACAAAAAAACAAATATATAGTAAAATGCCACAACAAAGAATTTAAAACAAAAAACATCATAATTGCTACTGGTAAAATACCCAATAAATTACAAATAAATACCACAGGAATAAAAAATATAAGTTATTGTGCAGTATGTGATGGTGCATTTTATAAAGACAAAACCGTAGCCGTAATAGGAGGCGGGGATACTGCCTTTACAGATGCTTTATATCTATCCAATATATGTAAAAAAATATATATAATTGTAAGAAATAAAATAAAAGCTAATGAACAATTAATAACAAAAGTAAATAAAACTCTAAATATAGAAATTATAAAATCCAATGAAATCACCGAAATAATTTCGGCTAATAATATAATATCTGCGATTAAATTAAAAGATAATAAACAAATAAAAGTCGCAGGGCTATTCGTAGCTATAGGTGGTAAACCTAATATAAATTTTATAAAAAATATAAAAAAAGAAAATGGTTATATATGGGTAGATGAAAATTTAGAAACATCTTTACCTAATATATATGCAGTTGGAGACGTTATCCCCAAAAAATATTACCAAATAATAAGTGCCATAAATGATGGTATGACCGCCGCATTAAATATTAAGGAGCGTGAACAAAATGAAACCAATTAAAATTGCCGTCTTAGGAGGAGGCACAGGAATGAGTGTTCTTCTAAATGGATTTAAAAAACTTCCTTTTGACATATCAGCAGTAGTATCAGTTTGTGATGATGGAAAAAGTACTGGAAGATTAAGAGAAGAATTTAATATGCCTGCTGTAGGAGATATTAGAAAAGTCTTAGTTAGTTTATCAGAAAATGAAGAAATAACTGAAAAAATATTGGACTATCGCTTTAATACTTCAAGTGATCTAAATGGCCATGCTTTAGGAAACCTTTTACTAACAGGTACTAGAGATGTTACTGGTAATATGTCAGATGCTATTGAAATGATAAATTCGTTTTTAAAATTAAAAGGCAAAGTATTACCCTTAACAGAAGATAATATTACCTTAATGGGCAAAATGGAAGATGGCAACATCGTAGAAGGAGAACATAATATAACTGAAGATAATCGTGCAATAAAAAGCGTTTTCTACAAAGAAAACCCTGAAATTAATAAAGACGTACTAAAAGCCATCAAAAATGCTGATGCCATAATTCTTAGTATGGGTAGTCTTTTCACAAGTATATTACCAAATCTAATATGTAAAGAAGTAATAGATGAAATAAATCAAAGTAATGCCAAAATAATATATGTATGTAATTTAATGACCCAACCAGGAGAAACAGATAATTTTAGTGTGAGTGATCATATAAAACTTATAAACAGTTATTTAAGGAAAAGAAAAGTAGATGCAGCAGTTATAAATAATGGTCACGTATCAAGTAAAATAATAAAAAAATATGCAAATGCTGAACAAAAAGATCTTGTAAAAATAGACTATGAAAATCTAAAAAAATTAGGAGTAACACAATTAACCGATAACTATATATTAATAGAAAACGAAAGAATAAGACATAACTCTTTAAAAGTTGCTCTAAATATCCTATCATACTTAATAGATTAGAGGTGTTCTTATGTCATTTACAGGTATAGTAAAAGATGAAATAAGCAAGATAACAAAAAGTAAAGCAGAACTCATATCTGAACTATCAGGAATAGTTGGAAGTTATCCTAAAATACAAAATAATATAATATTTACAACCGAAAACAACAGCGTGGCAAGAAGAATATATACCTTATTAAAAGAATTATTTGAAATACGCCCTAAAATAACCATTAGAAAAGGCTACAATTTTAATAAAAAATTACTCTATATATTAGAAATTAAACAGAATACCCAAAATATACTAAAAACATTAGGAGTAGGTGAAATACCAAAAGAATTTTGTATAGCCGATGATGAATTAATAAGAGCATATCTTAGTGGTGTATTTATGATGAATGCTAGTATAAATGATCCCAAAACATCAAGATATCATCTAGAATTTAATTTAAATAACAAAAAATATGCCGAATTTATATGTAATCTACTAAATAAATATAATCTTAATGCTAAAACACTACATAGAGAAAACAAATACATGGTATATATAAAAGAAGCCGAAAAAATAGGAAACTTTTTACGTGTAATAGGTGCTACAAGAGCTGTTTTATATTATGAAGATATAAGAATATATAGAGATCACAAAAACATGACAAATAGACTAAATAACTGTGAACAGGCTAATGTTGATAGAATAATTGATACAGCAAGCAAACAAATAAAAGACATAAACCTAATAAAAGAAACATATGGAATAGATTTTTTAAACGAGAATGAACAAGTAGCAGCAATATAT
>CAVHAY010000064.1:0-3784 GCA_963634115.1 Clostridia bacterium
GATTTAATAATTTTGTTTATTATTATTTGCGTATTATATTTATTAATGCTATAATTCGATATGTAGGGATGTTTAAATAAAATGTCATATAAAATTATTGGGAGGTTATTTGGTTATTATGAATTTAGAAATAAAAATAAAACAAGATACTGAAAGAGTTAATGAAATAAATATGCGTATAAAAGAACTTGAAGAAATTAAAACAGATAAACTTAATGATTTAAATGATGCTGAAAAGATACTTACTGAATTAAAGCAAAAACGTGAATTAGCAATGGCTAAGGAAGAAAAATTTAAGAGTAAAACTAATATAAATAAGCTTTATATTAATAAGTGCGCAGCTTCTGGGAGAATGAATTTTAATTTAGAAAAACTTAATACACTTAAGCAAATGTCAATAAATGGCATATCTAAAGTGGAACGTAATGATGTTTCTTTACCTTATTCTGATGATTTTGGCGCTAAAGCGAAGGCTAATACGGAAATGGCAGGACTTGGTTTGTTAGTGCTTATGGCTTTGCGTAAGAAAAAGCTTTTAGAGATAATTTCTTCATTAGTTTTAGCATTATATTTTGGTAATAAAATACAAGAATCTAAAGATTACATTTCAGTTGATAGGGCGTTTACTAAATGTACAAAAAAACTTTTAACTGCAAGAAAGGAATTTTGTGCCGCTGATGGTAAGGTAAAAAAAATAGAAGAAATGCTGGAATTATTTAATAACATATATAATTCGGAAGAATTGTTATGCTATATGGATGAATGGTCAAAAGTTATTTTGGAAATACAGGAGTTGATATCTCAAATTGATAATGAAATTTTGGTGTTGTTAAATGAAAAGATGATACTGGAAAATACTTCTGTTAATACATGTTTTGATATTGATATCAAAGAAGATAAAGTTAAAAAGATGGGTGTTTTAAAATGATTAAAGAAACTAAAGATGAATAGTAAAATTAGATGTAATAATTTTCTGATGAGGTTTTGATATGAAAAATGAATTTTGTGAAAAGATAATTTTCTTATTGTTATTTGTTTTACTTTTAATCTGTATAATTATTTTGGTATTAACTCCTAATATCAGTTTAAATGGTGAAAAACATTTAAAAATATCTTATAATGATGATTATAAGGAACCTGGATATAAGGCATCATTTATGGGGAAAAATTATCATAATAAGGTTATTTTGCATGGTCATGTTAATACAAATAAATTAGGGAAATATGTACTAACTTATGAAGTAAGTAATTCTATATTTACTAGTAAGGTTAAAAGAACTGTACAAGTTGTGGATATGGAAAAACCGTCTATTAGGCTTATAGGTGGTGATACGATTACTCTTTGTCCTAATGAAAAATATAAAGAACAAGGATATGTGGCTCTTGATAATTATGATAATGATTTAACTGATAAGGTAAAAGTAAAGAATGGCAAAGATAAGATTATTTATAGTGTATTTGATTCATCTTTGAATAGGGTAAAGGTAATAAGAGATTTAATATATGAAGATAATGAAAAACCTGAAATTGTTTTTGATCATGATTCACCTGAATATATAACAGAAGGCAGTGTTTATGATGAAAGTAATTTTCACGCTAGTGATAATTGCGATGGTGATATTTCAAAAAAAGTAACTGTTAGTGGTAAAGTTGATACTTCAAAACCTGGTAAGTATGTATTAAAGTATAAGGTATCTGATAGAGCTGGCAATGAAAAGAGTGTTTCTAGGACGGTAATTGTACTTAATAAAGATTCATATACATCTTATGGCTGTGGAATTAAAGGCGCAATATTTTTAACTTTTGATGATGGTCCTTCTAGTGATACAACTAATGAAATTTTAAATATTTTGGAAGATGAAAATGTAAAAGCAACGTTTTTTGTTACTAATAGTGGTCCTGATAGTTTAATTAAACGTGAATATGATGAAGGACATGCAATTGGTATTCATACAGCTTCTCATAAATATAATGAAGTTTACGCTTCTGTAGATAATTATTTTAATGATTTAGATATTGTATTTAAGAGAATAGAGAGGATTACAGGTAAACAAACAAAGATCATTAGATTTCCTGGTGGTAGTAGTAATACTGTTAGTGCTAAATATAGTCCTGGTATTATGACTGAACTTACTAAAGAGGTTATAAATAAAGGTTATAAGTATTATGACTGGAATGTAGATTCTGAAGATGCTGGTAAATGTGCTGGTGATACAGCATCTTGTGTTTATGAAAATGTTGTTAGTCATTTATCTACTTCAAAGTGTAATATGGTTTTAATGCATGATACTAAATCTACAACAGCGATGGCTTTAAAAGATATTATTTCTTATGGTAAATCAAATGGATATAGTTTTTATAAAATAAATGATAATATACCAATGGTAAAACAGAGAGTTAATAACTAGCTGTTTTTTTTATTAAACATTAAAATTGTTTATATTATATGTTTGTTCCCATAGACATTATTTACTGTATTATAAAAAAATCCCCTTGTGGGGACGGATAACAGTTGTATTATAAATAGTGTTTGTGAGTGTAAATTCACCACACTATTTTTATTTAATAAAGGACATAAGTTTGATTTTTTTAAAAATAAATGATATGGTTTTGAAAGATTTTTATAATGTGTGTTATAATTATTTTGAACTTTAATATAAAATATTTATAAATTTAGGATGATATGAATTTATAAAAATTTAAATATTTTGCATTTGAAGAAGAAATTTGGAATTTTTTATTGTATGTTACTAGTGAGGGAGGTAATATGCAATGTTTATAAATTCTATGATAATGTTTTTGTTAGCAAAATTTCATATTATTTTAAATTTAAATAATACTATTATAAATTTAAAGGATAATGGTTTATATTATGAAGATTCTAGATATGTTTATAAGGGTAGTTCACCTAATAATTATATTTTATTTAATGAAGAACTTTGGAGGATTATATACATTGATAATGATGGAATAAAAATAATGAAAAATAATAGTATTGGTGAGTTTGCATACGATAATGAAAACAGTAATATATGGCAATATTCTTCGCTACAGCACTACTTAAATAATAATTATTATAATTCATTAAGTGGACGTAATTATATTGTTTTACATGATTTTGATACTATTATTTATCAAGGTCAATCTTTGCGAAATATGAAAGATATTAAAAAAGAAAATTCTATTGTTTCAAATGTTGGCTTGATTACGATAAAAGATTTTTTACTGGCAAATGATAATAAAAAATGTGATAGTATTAATAGTTATATTAAAAATGATTTATGTAGGGATACTAATTATATAAATAAAATAATTGGTAATGCCATAGCGTGGTCTATTACTAATGATAATGCCTCTAATAATTTGGTGGTATCACTTGGTAATTATTATTTTGGTGATAGTTTATCAATGTACGAGTTTTCTGTATATCCATCTTTATATTTAAATAGGAATATTAGACTTGGTGGAAATGGTAATATAGAAAGTCCTTATTATATAAAATAGATATTATGGTAGATAGGAGGAATAATATGCATGAACTTAAATGTCCGAATTGTGGCAAAGTTTTTAAAATTGATGAGGCTAGTTATGAAAAGGTAGTTAAACAAGTTAGAGATAGAGAATTTGAAAAGGAATTACAGCGTACTATAATGCAAAGTGATAAAGAGAAAAAAGCCGCAATTGAAAGTGTTGAGGCTAGACTTGAAAAGGAAATGGGAACTAATTTACATAAAAAGGAAATGGAAGTTACGGAGTTAAAAAACAAGATTAAAATAATGGAAAG
>CAVHAY010000064.1:3794-5331 GCA_963634115.1 Clostridia bacterium
GAAAACAGGTGATAAAGATAAAGAAATTGGGGAACTAAAAAATCAACTTAAACTTAATTTAAAAGAAAATGAACTATCTATTAAAGAGGCAGTTTCTTCTAAAGATAAAATTATAGAAAGATTACAAAATGAAATAAAAAATAATAATAGTGAGTTTTTACTGAAAGAAAAGTCTATAAAAGAGGGTTATGATGAAAAAATTAGACTTAAAGATGAACAAATTGCTTATTATAGAGATTTTAAAGCAAAACAATCTACTAAAATGGTGGGAGAGTCTTTGGAACAACATTGTTTTACTGAATTTAATAGATATAGGCCATTATTTAAAAATGCTTATTTTGAGAAGGATAATGATATAAAGACTGGATCAAAAGGTGATTTTATTTTTAGAGATTTTGATGATGATGGAACAGAAATTGTTTCTATTATGTTTGAAATGAAAAATGAGGCTGATAAGACATCATCTAAACATAAAAATGAAGATTTTTTAAAGGAACTTGATAAGGATAGAAAAGAAAAGAAATGTGAATATGCAGTACTTGTTTCTTTATTAGAGGTAGATAGTGAACTATATAATGGTGGTATTGTTGATATGTCTCACAAGTATGATAAAATGTATGTTATTAGACCACAATTTTTTATGTCTTTAATTACTTTAATTAGAAGTGCATCTTTAAAGTCTTTGGAATATAAAAAAGAATTAAATGTTGTACGTAATCAAAATATAGATATTTCTAAATTTGAGGATAATATGAACCAATTTAAAGAAGGCTTTGCTCGTAATTATCGTTTGGCCTCTACTAAATTTAAAAAAGCAATAGAAGAAATAGATAATACTATTGATCATTTACAGAAAACAAAAGATGCATTGCTTTCTAGTGAAAATAATTTGAGATTAGCAAATAATAAAGCGGAAGATTTGACTATTAAAAGGCTTACTAAGGATAGTGAGACTATGAAAAAAATGTTTGAAAAACAAAAGAAAAAAAATACTGAAGATATAGTTAGTTAATGATTTTGTTTTGTTAATTTTTTCCAAACATTTTGTTTACACATAACAATAACACTAGTTATTTTTCGATTATTTTACTTTTATGCTTTTAAAATACATAGTAGAATAAATCTTGAGATATATGATTTAGTGTGATATGATGTTGATAATAAGAGGTGAGCTTATGATTAATTCACTAAAAGATAATTCTTTAATTATTACAAGAACAAAAATTAAAGAAAAAATACTTGAAGAACTGGCTGAAAAGCATAAGTTACTTAATTTAAAATTTATGACTTTAGATGAATTTATTTCTAAATATTTTGGTACTTATGATGAGAGAGCTTTATATTTTTTAATTAAGGAATATAATCTTAATTATGATGTCGCTAAAAAATATTTAAATAATATATATTATGATGTTCCTTTTTTAAAGTCATATTATGACGTTCTTGATGAAAAAAAATTACTCATTAGAGATGTTAATTTTAAAAATAATTTAAATAATATTTTGGTAATTGGTTATGAAAATATTGATAAATATAT
>CAVHAY010000065.1:0-2046 GCA_963634115.1 Clostridia bacterium
ATAGGAGATAATGAGATATTTTTAGTATTTATGAAATTAAAAAATAGTATTTCGCTTCTTTTGATGGATAAAGATGATAGTGATTTATTTATTATTAAGTATAAAAATGATTTGGATATAAAAAAGAATTTAATAATTTTTAATTCTAATCCTAGTATTCATTTTTTAAAAGAAAAAGTTTCAAAAAAATTTAGAAATGTTTATGTTTATTTGGGTAAAGATATGTTTAGTTTTAGAATAAATAATTATACTTTATGTATTTATGATGATATTCATAGAAATATAAAAGGGTGTAATTTTATTTATTTAATGTATCTTGATGAAGATTTTGTTTTACCTACTAATGTAAGTGTAATTTTTTATGATGAGGATATTTCACTTAAATTTTTAAATGATGTGTTTGAATCATGGACTGATAGTCATGTGATTGATAAAGAAAGTTTTTCTATTTTAAAGTTTGATGATGAATCTTATAATGTGATGATTATTCCGCAAGTGCGATATTAATTTATTTTTATTATTTATAAAAGGAGATGTTTTAGATGACTAGTAAAATTATTGATTTATTTAAAAGTGGCAGTGTTATTATTCCTAAATTACTTCTTACTAGTTATAAGAAGTTAAAACTTACGGAGTTAGAGACTATTTTTCTTATTTATTTAACTACTAATAATGAGTTTGATCCAGAAAGAATTGCTAAAGATTTAGATATGGAAGTTTTTAAAGTTTTAGAACTTGTTTCTTCTTTAACTAAAAAAGATATTATTAAATTAGAAAGTGTTTCTAAAAATAAAAAAATAGAGGAATATTTTTCTTTAGATGAACTTTATACTAAACTTGCTTTATTTTTTATAGAAAATAAAGAAAATAAGGAACAAGATGCGACTATTTATGATATCTTTGAAAAAGAGTTTGGTAGAACTTTAAGTCCAAAAGAATATGAAATTATTGGTGCTTGGCTTGATGAAGGGTTTTTAGTGGAGACTATTGATTTGGCTTTAAAAGAGGCAATATTTAATGGAGTTACTAATTTAAGATATATTGATAAAATTTTATTTGATTGGAAGAAGAAAGGTATAAAAACTAAAGAAGATTTAGATAAAAATAATAAGACTTTTAAAGGTAATAAGTCTAACCGTGAGGTATTTGATTATGACTGGCTTAACGAATGATATACAAGACTTTTTAAATGAATTGTTTCCAAATCCAAGATGTGAACTTAATTATAATAAAGATTATGAACTGGTTATTGCGACAATGCTTAGTGCACAAACAACTGATAAAAGGGTAAATATGGTTACTGATATATTATTTAGTAAATATCCTGATTTAAAGTCTTTAAGCGGCGCAAAGGTGGATGATATAATTAATATTATTAGACCAATTGGGACTTTTAATAAAAAGGCAAATAATGTAATTTTAATTGCAAAAAGACTTTATTTAGAGTGTGATGGTATAGTACCAAATGATAGGGAATATTTGGAGAGTTTACCTGGAGTTGGTAGAAAGACTACTAATGTGGTACTTAGTAATATATATAATGTTCCTTGTATTGCGGTTGATACTCATGTTAGTCGCGTTAGTATTAGGTTGGGTATTGCTGCTGCTGGAGACAGTCCAGAAGTTATTGAAAAAAAATTAGAGTCTATATTTAATAAAGATGTGTTATGTCGGTTACATCATCAAATGGTGTTGTTTGGCAGATATTATTGTATGGCAAGGTTACCTAAATGTGAGTTTTGTAAGTTAAAAAAATATTGTAAGGAGATTCGAAATGAATAAAGAAAAATCATGTGGCGCGATTGTATATAAGGATGATATGATTTTACTTATTAAACATAATGCAGGGCATATAGCATTTCCTAAAGGCCATGTTGAAGGTAATGAGACTGAGGACGAAACGGCATATAGAGAGATTTTAGAAGAAACTGGTCTTAAGACAAATATTGATCATAGATTTAGATATGTTATTTCTTATAATCCAAAACCTTTTATTATTAAGGATGTTGTTTATTTTGTGGCAACTGTTGTAGATGGTAAGGAAAG
>CAVHAY010000066.1:0-6217 GCA_963634115.1 Clostridia bacterium
AAAATAGGTAAAAAACTATCGTATAACATACAGTTATACGATAGTTTTTGGTTAGCATTATATTAAATATTTACATGTCAATAATAACATTTTATATGGAGTTAATGCAAGTAAATTATTTACATTTTTACATAAAACATGAAATATTTATAAGTTATATTTAAATTTAAAAACAACAATTATACTTTTATAATAAAAAATAAATATATACTTTATACACATATTTATTTTTTAACTATTTTTTATTGAGTTAAGATAACTATTTACTTTAGTACTCCAACTACTACTAGCGGCATATTTAAAATTCATTGCTTCTGCAGTAGTAAGTCCCTTATCCCAGTAATTAATTTTAATATTATAAACAAAACCTTTTATACCACTTTCAAGAGTATCAAAAGCTGTATAAGCAGTACCATTACATTTATGAGTACCCCCAGCTTTCATACCACCAACATTATTACATTGAGTAACATTTATACTACATTTCCATTTACAACCAGTCTCATGAAGCGCAATTGCCGTAGCCAAATAAGGATTAACTCCATATTCAGTAGAATATTTAGCAAAATAAATTCCTGTGCCGCTCAAATTAGAACCCAAATGTTTATCAAGTTTCGCAGCCAATTCTTCCATTGTAAGTCCTTCATAAACTACAGTTACAGCTTTTTCTTCAACTTCAGAAGATGCAATAGCTAAATCAATATCTTTCATTTCAGCAGTAGTATCTTCAGTAGAACTCTCAACATTAACAATTTGATTACTAGCTAGTTCATTACTATTTAAATCATAAGAATTACTATTTCTAAAAATAATCTCTATCATATGTGGAGTAACAATAGCCACAAGTAAACCAAAAACAATAACTGCTCCTACCATGGTATTAGGTTTCATTCACATCTCTCCCACGTTCTATCAACAAGTTTACCATTAAAAAGAAAGCAAGTCAAATTATCCAAATAACCTGTTTTCCTTATAAATAAAGCATATTAATAAATCAAACAAAATTTATCATAAACTTATTTTCTTTTTTCAATCATAATTAATTTAGCGTGCATCACAACACGTTCTTTACCCGCTACATCTTTACAAGTAGATAATGTTAAAACTTTA
This sequence comes from Clostridia bacterium, assembly GCA_963634115.1. Taxonomy (GTDB): domain Bacteria; phylum Bacillota_I; class Bacilli_A; order RF39; family UBA660; genus Coprosoma. The sequence continues at coordinate 1,111 of CAVHAY010000066.1, forward strand.
TCATTAGTATTCAAAGAAGTATTAAAATCTTTCTTTGATCTATCAATAATCGTATCAAGAAAAGTCTTATACTCATCATCACTATTAAAATTTGTAGTTATATAATAACTTTCTACTGGTATAGTATATACACTAAATACTTGCCATAAAGTATTTTCATAAGGTGTAGAAAACTTTATAATATAATTATTTTTATCATTATACCAACTACTATTTACAATATTTTTAAGACTTCCAAACATAGTATTATTAAGCCTTCCATGAGCGTATATAATAGTATTTTTATCAAAACTCACCATATTATTTCTATAATCAGCAAATACCCATCCAGCAGAATTTTTACTTTTATCAAAAGCATGATTTAAATAAAATTCATTATCATTAGTTTGAACAACTGGATAATTTATATTTGTCCCATTCACCTTTATAAAGCCCACAGTATCAGAATTCTTTTTCTTAAGAGCCTTAAAATCAGCACTCATAATATCCATTTTTATATAATCCCAATAATCATCACTCTTATCAGTAGGAGGATTAAAATTTGTTGTTTTATCTTCATCAGCCTTTCTTTCCACCGCATTTTTAGCTCCCTCATTTTTCATTTTTGATGCTTTATTATTATCATAATTCCATACAAAAATTTTTGCAATACAAAATATAAAAACACCAACACAAAGACATAACAACAATATTAAAAAAATCTTTGATAATTTCTTTTTTAATCTTTTTTTTCTTTGATATTTAGCTCTTTTTTCCATATACACCGTCCATTACATTAGTTTTATATTATATCTAATCATCTATTTTATATAGAAATTGTACATTTACTAAAAATAAAATTTCTTTGACAATTAATACTATATCATATTTTTATATATTTTCAATTCTTTTTTATTCATTTCATTATTTTTTTATATTAAAGTTATCTATACCCATTTTACTTAATTGTTCATTTTAAACTATTGCAATAAATAATTATTATAGTGCATTAAAACGACGATTTTATATAAGATATACCCATTAAAGCAACTATACCAGATACTACATAAAGAACTATTTGATCTCCAGTATTTGGATTTTTTTCTTGAGCAACAACTTCAGATGTAGCTTTAATTGTCGTATTTTCATTAACAGTTAGAGTTAATTTGCCATCTTTAAGTTCTGATAACATTTCTTTACCATTTACTAGTACAGAAGTTAATTTATAACCATCTTTTGCACTAACAACTGCTTCTACAGTAGAACCTTTAATTACTTTAGTGTTTGATAATTGAATTTTACTATTATTATCAGCATCTGCAGTAACAATAATAGGTTCAACAATACTTACATATTTATATTTAGATAAATCTGTATCATCAGTTAATTCAATAATACTAGCATTACTTCCATCAGCGTTTTCACTTACAACTACAACTTTTGAGCCTAAATTACTAATACTAGGTGTGAAGTAAAAAGCATCTTCAGTTCCATATACTGTAACTTCAGTATTATCAATTGAAGTTTTAGGAGCATATACAGCAGTATAATAAACATTAGCAGTCACATCAGAATCTTTTAAAGTAACAGATCCTGCATCACTATATGTAATAATACCAATATCACTAGTCAAATCAAGATTAGAGTTATCAACATCAACATTACCAAATGTTTGAATAGCCATATAAGTTCCCTTTACTTTTACAGTAGAATTTTTAATTGTAGCATTGCCTTCAGCATATGTATTTGTTATCTTTATAGCAGCTTTATTATCAGTAGCAGTTGTTACATTAAGTTCACTATCAGAAACATTTAAAGAACTATATAATCCTATAGAAACCCCATTAGCTACAACTTTAACATTAGACTTATTTACAACATTCAATGCATTTGCTTCAATAGCATATTCATTATAAGTGTTATTAGTTGAAGTAACATCAATATTAGCGCCATCTAACTTAAGATCACCAGTTACCCAAATATTACGATACAAAGAACTAGATTTTAATGAACCATCACCTGTAATAGTAAGTTCAGAGTTATTACCATAAGCTCCATGTATTATAGTACCTGAGCCAGTATTTGTAATTACATTTTTTCCTTTCAATATTATTTTAGCGCCTTTTTCACTAATTTGAATGAAAGAATTTTCAGAATTATAACTATAATTTACATTATTAATAGTTAATGTATTATCCTTACTATTCCATGTAACAGAACCATTATTATCAAAAGTTACAGTCGTATTTGTATCAGTTAATTTTGTTCCATTAACCAAAACAGATGCATCTGCATTTATCATCCCTACTCCAAAAAGACATACAAATGCAAATAAAATTTTTGTAAAATATTTCATCTTTCTATCCTCCTCTAGTATAAGGATACACCAAATGTAAATATTAGTCAATATATTTGATAAAAATTAATTAAATGTTTTTGCAAATCTTATTATTTACCGATAACGACCTACATATATAAAAAAAAGAATAGAAAACCTATTCTAATTTTTCGTACTACCAAGTGTTTGTGTAAGTTTCAATTCAAGATCTTTTTCATTTCCATTACGATTAATATGTACCTTAACAGTATCACCAATAGAGTGTTTATAAAGTATATACTTAAACTTCGCAGAACCATCAACTTTAACACCATCTACAGATAAAATAACATCACCAGCTTTAAGTCCTGCCTTCGCTGCATCTCCATTGTCTTCTACAGATGCAACAACTACACCAGAAGTAATATTAGAATCAATATCAAAGTTATATCTAGAAAAATAATTACTATTGCTTATGTCATATAAAGATACACCAATATATGGTCTTTCTATACTTTGACCTTTTTCAAGCCTATCTACCTCTGAAGATGCAAGTTCAATTGGAATAGCAAATCCCATACCTTCAATTTCATCATTAACCAGTTTACTAGAAGTAATTCCAATAACCTCACCATTAATATTAACAAGTGGACCACCACTATTACCAGGGTTTATAGATGCATCTGTTTGTAATACTTCAATCATATAACTAGAACCAGTCGTACTATCAGATAAAGTAACTTCTCTATTAACACCAGATAAAATACCCTTAGTAACAGTACCCATATAAGTAGTTCCTACAGGAGTACCTACCGTAAACACAGTATCTCCAACACTACTTTTAGAACTATCACCTAAAGATGCCACTTCAAGCACTTTATCAGCCGCTATTCTAAGAACTGCAACATCAGTATAGCTATCACCACCTAAATAAGTCGCATCAATTTCATTATTATCCATAGTAACAACCTTTAAACTAGATGCTCCATTAACCACATGATAATTAGTCAAAATATATCCATATTTACTATCTTTCTTGTAAACAAAACCACTTCCAGAACCAGCAGTCTGACCATTACTAACATTTTCTACAACAACTACAGCATCATATATTTTATCCACAGCCTCACTAATAGAACCTTCTTCAGAAATTGTAACATTTTTTGAAGACGTCGTTTGAACATTATCTTTATCTAAAAAATATAACGTACCAAGTACACCTACAATAATCGCAATAACTAAAATAATCACTTGAATAAATTTTTCTCTCATAAAACACCTCCTACATATTTTTTATATCAAACCAATTATCTGGAAACCCAATCCTATTTAAAATATTTTTAAGTGGTATAACATCAATTTTCTCATCCAATAAATCTACTTCATATTTAATTTGATTAATCATAGATTTAAAATCACCATCTCTAAGTAAAGATTTAAGCATAATAATCAAACTAAACAAATCATTCTTTCCATAAACATAAGCATCACTAACTTTTTCAATATTAAGTAACTCATGGTACTTAGTATCTGGAATTAATTTCTGTGTACGATGATCATATAAAATATCTTCATGAGCACATACATTTCTAAAATTAGAAAGTAAACTCAAATAAATCTCAAGTGCTTCTGGATTAATATTATATATATTCGCTACACTCTTTTTATCATCATGTTTCAAAATCCCATAAAATTCTGACATAATACCAAAAGACAAAACCTTAACAACTACCCACATTGGAATATAACCATAATTAAGTGAATAGTGCATAGTCGCCGAATGTTTTGGCGCATTAATCCTAATTTGTCTCTTAACTTTATTCAAAACATCTTTAACTTGCCTACCTGCAAGCTTATCTTGAGTATAGTTATTAGGATTTAAATAGTCCTTTTCTCTAAAACCATATTTTTTAGATAATTGGTAACTAATGATAGATTTAATATTATTTTCAATAATTAAAATATTTTGGAAAAATATATTTCTAAGCTTTCTGTCAAAAACAAAAGTTGCATACAGTTCATCAAAAGTTGTACCAGGTAAGAAAACATTTGTCCTACCACTAGATACAAACAAATGCCTATATCCATTAATAAAAAAATAATTTTCCATCAAAAGAATCTCTTTTGCTTCAGCCTCATCTTCAATAAGTAAACCTCTATCTTTTAAGATATCAATTTGTTCACCTACTGTTTTAAACATTTTACTCTTCATGGTATTCACCTATCATTAATTATAACACATTTTATACCTGTTTTGTGAAAATACTATGAATTTGCAAAATATTTAATAACAGCTTTACTAACCACATCAGCAACTTTAACATGATATTTACTATCTTGAAGCAATAACCTTTCATTCGGATTAGAAAGAAAACCCACCTCAAATAAAATTCCCGGTCTATTTATTCTATGTTGCATATACTTCGTATTATTTTCTTTATACTCCCTATTAGTCTCTAAATATCTTTTAGTCTCCTCAGCAAATATCTTGGCTATCTTCTTATTTTCTTTATTAATACTATCGTAATATACTTGTGCTCCATACCAGCTTTCACTCTCACTCGCATTTAAATGTATCGAAATAAACATATCACATCCAGATTTATTAATTACATTAGCCCGCCTAGATAAATCACTACGCTTTCTATTATAAGCATTAGGTACCGCTAAATCATAATTATCATATCTTGTTAAATATACCGTTGCCCCTTCTTCATTTAAAGCCTTCATAATAGTTTTAGATATTTTTAAATTTAAATCAGATTCACGTACACCTTTATAATAAGCCCCACTGTCGGCACCACCATGTGC
>CAVHAY010000067.1:0-3354 GCA_963634115.1 Clostridia bacterium
GATGAAGCCCTCGCAGGTTATTGTAAAAATATTGAAATAATAATTAATAAAGATAATTCTGTGACAGTCAAAGATGATGGTAGAGGTATACCAGTAGGTATTCATAAAAAAACAGGACTTTCAACTGTTGAAACAGTGTATACAGTACTTCATGCCGGTGGTAAATTCGGTGGCGGAGGTTATAAAGTATCAGGTGGCTTACATGGTGTAGGGGCTTCCGTAGTAAATGCTCTATCAAAATCAGTAACAGTAACAGTCTATAAAGAAGAAAAAATATATGAAGCAAAATTTGCAAACGGAGGAAAAACAGTTCAGCAATTAACTGTAGTTGGTGAATGTTCTGCCGACAGAACAGGAACAACTGTAACATTTAAACCAGATCCAGAAATATTTGATACCGATATATTTGATTATGATACATTAAAAGTAAGGACTAGAGAGCTTGCTTTCTTAAATAAAGGTTTAAGAATAACTATTAGAGATGACAGAGATGATGAAGATACAACAGGAGAAACATTTATATATGAAGGTGGAATATCAGAATATGTACGATTTATTAATATAGGTAAAACTCCAATTCAAAATGACATTATTCATTTAGAAGGTGAAGAAGATAATGTTATGTTTGAAGTTGCAATGCAATACACTAATGGATATAATGAAAACATATACTCATTTGTTAATAATATTAATACTCATGACGGTGGAACACATGAGGAAGGTGTAAAGAGAGCTTTAACAAGAGTTATAAATGCTTATGGTCGTAAAAAAGGAATATTGAAAGAAAAAGATGAATCACTCACAGGTGATGATGTTAAAGAAGGATTAACCATGATTATATCATGTAAACATCCAAACCCACAATTTGAAGGTCAAACCAAAGGAAGACTTGGTAATTCAGAAGTAAGAAAACTTTCAGATAGTGTATTTTCAAAAGGTTTTGAACGTTATTTATTAGAAAATCCAGATGAAGGAAAAGTTATCGTTGAAAAAGCCATGCTTGCATGTAGAGCAAGAAAAGCTGCAAAAAAAGCGAGAGAAATAACCAGAAAAAGTGATTTAACTACAACAAATTTCTTTGGAAAACTTTCAGATTGTAAAAGTAAAGATCCAAAAGTTTCAGAAATTTTCATAGTCGAAGGAGATTCAGCTGGCGGATCTGCAAAAAAAGGTAGAGATTCCATGACACAAGCAATTCTTCCATTAAGAGGAAAAATATTAAATGTAGAAAAAAATAGATTAGATAGAGCTTTAGGTAATGAAGAAATAAGAACTATTATAACAGCCTTTGGTACTGGTGTAGGTGAAGAATTTAATCTTGAAAAATTAAGATATGATAAGATAATAATAATGACCGATGCCGATGTTGATGGTTCCCACATAAGAGTATTATTATTAACCCTATTTTATAGATTTTTTAAACCTATAGTAGAAGCTGGACATGTGTATGCAGCTCAACCACCATTGTTTAGAATAAGACATGGAAAGACAAGAAAATATGTATTAAACGAACAAGAAAAAGAAGAATATCTAAATAGTTTACCTGAAAATGTTCGCCAGAGAGCAGAAATTTCACGCATGAAAGGTTTGGGTGAAATGGATGCAGAAGAATTAAATGAAACAACTATGGATATAGAACAAAGAACACTAAGAAAAATAACAGTAGACGATTGTGTTGAGGCCGATGCAATATTCGCAAAATTAATGGGAGACGAAGTAGAACCTCGAAGAAAATTTATTGAAGAAAATGCTGGATATGTTAAAAACTTAGATATATAGGAGGTAACAATGAATCAAGAAGAAAATAAAGAAAAAGAAAATATAAAAAATTCAGATGAAAATACAAATGAAAATTCAGAATTTAGTGGTTATTTTCATGAAAGAGATAGACTTGCAGAAAATAACATAGTTGATGAAGTAAAAACTTCGTTTCTAGAATATTCAATGAGTGTCATAGCCTCTAGAGCCTTACCAGACCTTAGAGACGGTTTAAAACCGGTACATAGAAGGATATTATGGTCAATGTATAATTCTGGTTATACACCTGATAAACCACATAGAAAATCAGCTAAAACAGTGGGAGAGGTAATGGGTAATTATCATCCTCATGGTGATTCATCAATATATGAAGCCATGGTTCGTATGGCTCAAGATTTTAATCAACGTTATTTACTTATTGATGGTCATGGAAACTTCGGTAATATTGAAGGTGATGGCGCTGCCGCAATGCGTTATACAGAATCAAGACTATCAAAATTATCATTAGAATTATTGAGAGACATTAATAAAGAAACAGTAGATTTTAAAGATAACTTTGATGAAACATTAAAAGAACCAGCAGTATTACCTTCAAAATTCCCTAATATTTTAGTAAATGGAAGTATGGGAATAGCAGTAGGTATGGCTACAAATATACCACCACATAATTTAGGTGAAGTAATAGATGGATGTATTGCATATATAGATAATCCAAATATAGATATACTTGGTTTAATGAATTATATAAAAGGTCCAGATTTCCCAACAGGTGGAATAATTTTAGGTAATTCAGGAATAAAAAAAGCCTATGAAACAGGAAGAGGATCAATTACAATTCGAAGTAAAGCCATAATAGAAGAACATAAAAACCATAGTACTATTATTATTAATGAAGTTCCATATGGCGTAAATACAATGGAATTAAAAAATAAAGTTGCAGAACTAGTACATAACAAAACAATTGAAGGAATTAGTGACTATCATACAGATTTAAAAGACGGTGTCAAAATAACCATAACCTTAAAAAAAGATGCTAACCCTCAGGTTGTATTAAATAATTTATATAAACATACATCTTTCCAAACTCATTATGGAATTATATTCTTAATGTTAGATGGTCCAACTCCAAAAACATTGAATTTAAAAGAAATTATATCAAAATATATAGATCACCAAAGAGAAGTAATAATTAGAAGAACAAAATTCGATTTAGATAAATCAGAAAAAAGAGTACACATTTTAGAAGGTTATAAAATTGCTTTAGATAATATAGATGAAGTAATAAAACTAATAAAAGAGTCAGAAACCGATCAAATTGCAAAAACATCACTAGTACATAGGTTCGGTTTGACTGAAGCACAAGCAGATAGCATATTAGAATTAAAACTAAGAAGATTAACAGGTTTAGAAAGAAGCAAAATAGAAGAAGAACTTGCCGCATTACTCACTAAAATAGAAGAATTGAAGTCAATACTTGCTTCTTCAGAAAAAGTAGATAATATTATCAAAGAAGAATTATTAGAAATAAAAAATAAGTATTCAGATGAAAGAAAAACAGATATAGATATGACAGCAATTGATTATATAGAAGATGAA
>CAVHAY010000068.1:0-3941 GCA_963634115.1 Clostridia bacterium
CTGATAAGATAGTTATTGATTTAAGAAAATAATAAGGGAGGTGTACTATGCCAGAATTACCTGAAGTTGAAACAGTATGTCGAACTCTTAAAAGACAAATTTTAAATAAAAAAATTATAAATGCTAGAGTGTATTGGAATAATATAATTGCGTATCCTAGTCCTGAAGAATTTAAAAAACAAATTAAAAATGAACTTATAAATGATATTATAAGAAGAGGTAAGTTTATAATGTTTGAACTTGATAATTATTATTTGCTTTCACATTTAAGGATGGAAGGTAAGTATTTTATTAGGAAAAAAAGTGATGCACTTGAAAAACATGAGCATGTTACATTTTTATTTGATGATGATACTGAACTTAGATATCATGATACTAGAAAATTTGGTAAAATGTATCTTATAAAAAAAGAAGATGTCTATAATGTAAAACCACTTGTAGATCTTGGACTAGAACCATTTGATACTAATTTATCTATTAATTATTTAAAAAATAAATTTAAAAAGAAAGCTATTAAAACAGAACTTTTAAATCAAAATATAATTGCGGGTATAGGGAATATATATGCTGATGAGATATTATTTATGTGTAAGATAAATCCATATACTATGGCAAATAGTTTATCTGATAAAGACTATGATAATATAATTAAATATACAAGAGTAATACTTAATAAGGCTATTAAAAAGGGTGGTACAACAATTAAAAGTTATACTTCGGCAGAGGGAGTTCATGGATTATTTCAAAATGAACTTTTAGTTCATACTAAAAAAATATGTCCTATATGTAATAAACCAATTATAAAAGAAATGATAGGTGGAAGAGGAACATATTATTGCTTAAATTGTCAAAAAAGATAAAGTTATTTGATTATCGGTTTATGTTTATATTCTAGACTTGTTAATTCAACTTTATCTTTTTCATTTGAATAATATATATAACTTGTTTTAAGTTCTAATTCTAACATTTTGAATTTATTTTTATATTTTGATATTAGTGGAATAGGTGATATTTTTTTGGCTTCTTTTAAGAACTGTTGTCCTTTTTTATTAAAACCAAGTATTCTTATATATTCTATATCTTTATATTTTTTAGCATCTTCTTTGGTGAAACTACACATTATATATGTCAGCATTCTATTTATTTTATTATAAGTGTATCTTTTGGTTTTTAGGTTTTCTATAAGTTCTTCCAAAGTATTAGATGAATAGATATATTTTTTTATGCGTCCTTCTATACCTTCATCTACATTTAGATATATATTTAAATGGTCTATTTCACTTATGATTTTAGTTTTTAAAAAATTATAGTATTGATAATTAAAATGAAGATGTCCATTTAATTTTTCTTTGGTAGCAGAGGGAATGTATTTATCTATTTTTTTCTTATTTGTTTTTAAAGCTTCACGAATACTAGTAGCGGAAGTGATATTTGTATTAGATAATTTATTATCTTTAAAGTTATTGGTTCTTTGAATTGTTATAGGTTTTATGTCCTTATTATCAATTGCTTTTATATAACTTAATCCTAGAAGATCATTAGAAGATTCTATTTTTATTTTGGTAAGTTTATATGAGGCTTTAGATAGACTAGTAGGGTAGTTATTGCCTAAAGCAAGATATTTTTTTACTAATTTGTTAAATTCTTCTGTTTTTTGGATTTCAGCGATGGTTTTTAATTTTGTGGTATCCAAATTTTCGGTTCCAAATACTATTTTTTTTATTCCAAGAGCATTTATTATTTGAATGGCACCTTTAGCGAAAGTATCTGCTGACTGCATGCTAAAGACAAAGGGTAGTTCTATTACTAGATCAACATAGTTTAAGGCAATATCGGTCTTTTGCCATTTATCTATGAGGCTTACTTCTCCTCTTTGAGTGTAGTTGCCACTCATGATTAAAATTATTGTATCATCTTTAAACATTTCTTTTACTTTATTTATGTGATATATATGCCCATTATGAAATGGATTATATTCACATATAATTGCTGTTGCGTTCATCAAATCACCTTTTTTAATTATAACATAGATATTTGATTTATGTTTTAATTTCATATATAATAATAAAGAAAGTAGGCGATTATATGATTATCGATATTACTGAATTAGCAGCTTTAATTGTTGATTATATAGAAATAGATGAAAATTATTCTTTTGATGAAGATGAATTAAAAGATAGTGGAATTTTAAAACTTGATAATGTCAACGTAAAGGGATATATAACTAAAGATAGTCTAGGAGAATATGTTATAGATGTTGATGTAAAAGGTATAATGGTTCTTCCTTGTAGTGTTAGTTTGAAGCCTACAAATTATAATTTTGATATAAAAATAAGTGATTATATTGAAAAAATTTATGAAGAAATGGGTGAAAAATTTAAAAATAACCAAAAAACTATTGATATTTTACCAATAATATGGGAGAATATATTAATGGAAATTCCCCTTAAGGTTGTTAGTGAGGATATAGATGATGTTGTTACTAAAGGTCAAGGATGGGAACTTCTAAAAGATGAGGATGAATAAATCCTAATTTAGCTAAATTAAAGATTTGTTATAGGAGGCGAGAATATGGCAGTACCAGCTAGAAAAGTTAGTAAAACAAGAGGTAGAAAACGTCGTACACATTATAAAATAAGTGAAAAGACTGTTACTAGTTGTCCTAAATGTGGTGAAGCAGTAAAACCACATAGAGTATGTCCAAATTGTGGTTCATACAAAGGTAAGGAAGTTATTAGTACTGAAGAGGCTGAATAGGCTTCTTTTTTATATAAAAAAGTGAGATATACTAGTTTGTATATCTCATATTACTATTGGAAATATTTAATATTAGTCCAAGGGCTAACATATAACTTAAAAGACTTGAACCACCATAACTAATAAATGGTAGTGTTATTCCAGTTATTGGTAAGAGACCAAATGTCATTCCAATATTTTGTACTTGTTGATAGATAAGCATTCCTGTTATACCTGCGATCACATATTTATTGATTAATTTATCAGTTTTAATGGCAATTAATATTAGTCTTATATCAAAATATGCGATTAACATTAATAGTAATACGGCTCCTATAAATCCAAAGTGACTCGCATATACTGCGAATATAAAATCAGTTTGAGCTTCTGGAAAATATATGGGGTTTACGTTCCAGCCATGTCCCCATAGTCCTGCAGAACCAATTGCACTAAGGCTATTTTCTAATTGATAACCACTTTGATTTGACCAGTCTAATAGTCTATCTACTCTTAGAAAGAAACTTGTACCAAATATTTTAATAAATAAATCATCACTAATAAAATATATTCCAAGTATTAAGGCAATTAAAATTCCTATTATTCCAAATAAAATCATGAACCATCTATAGCGTATGCCAGATACAAATAACATGATTAATGTTATTAATAAGTATATTAAAACTACACCAGTATCAGGTTCTAAGAATGTTAAGATACTTGGTATTAATACAACTAGAAATATTTTTATTAAAAAATAGAATTCTTCTTTTATTGTAGGATTTGGAAAATCTTCATTGAATTTAGAAATTAAAGTAGCGTTTGTAATAATGAGTATTATTTTCATAAATTCTGATGGTTGAATGGTAATTGATTTATTTATTTGATACCAACATGTCGCATCATTAATGTTAACGCCAAAGATAAATAATCCCGCTAGAGATAGTATTCCAAAGCCATATAAAATCCAGACTATTTGGTATATAAAATTATTACCAACTGTCATTACTATATATGCTAGAAAAATTCCAATAGTAAACCATATAATTTGTTTATTTACAAGATTATCCATAGTACTTGGTAAAATACTTTCTGCTCCTAATAGTGTAAAAATACTTATTAAAGCAAATAATAAGATGGTAATAACTATTGATTTATCTAATTTATACTTTGATATATTTTTCATAGATTTATCACCATTCAATATA
>CAVHAY010000069.1:0-3788 GCA_963634115.1 Clostridia bacterium
GTAGTGGTGCTGCATCATCTGGTTATTATTCATGGTAATTAAGAGGTGAAAAAATGAAAAAAAATAAAAAGATATTTATTATTATTGGTATAGTTGTTTTAATTATATTAATTATAGGTTTGATTATTAAAATATTTAGTGGTGCTGAAAAGACAGTGCCACTTAGAGAGATGGCAAAAAGAGATATTAAAGAATTTACTAATTTAGTTATTGATGGGGGCTCTAAAAGTGAGCTTAAAGAGATTTCTGGTTTAAAGGAGTTTTGGCCTAAAAATATTATGACTGGTAAAGATTCATATTTAAATAAAAAGCCTAGTGATGAATTTATTACTTCAAATAATTTAACTAGTTATGTAGATAAAAGTAAACAATATATTGATAATTTTGAGAAAAAACTTAAAGATAATTATAAGTATAAAATAGGAGATGTTTATATAAGTAAGGGACAAGCACAGGTTGTGATTACTCTTATGCCATATTATTATTCTGTATATATGTATGATTTAGATAATATACAAAGTAAATTATTAAGTATGGCTGGTATTGATGATAAAGCTTCTAAATATAAGGCTAAGGTTAAGGCTATGGAAATATTAGATAGTCATTTAGATGAATATTTAAATAAAGATAATAAAGTAAAAATAGGTGTTTTATATGACAAGGATAAGTCTGCAGAGATGCAAAATTCATTTAATTCTTATTTAATTTCATTAAATGGTTATTATCATAGTAATGAGGTAATTGATGCTTTATATGCTAGTGCTAATGAACGTGTTGAAGGATATATTGCAAGGGCAACTGAAAATGGAACTTTAATGCAGGATAATTTATTTGCATTAAAATAATATTGGAGGTAAATATGAAAATATATAGAATGAATAAAAGGGAAATTATAGGTGCTATTGAAAGTTTTAATGGGACATATTATGGAAAGGTTACGTTTGTTCTTAGTTTTTCTATTCCCTTTTTCTCTATAATTTTATTTTTAGAAACTATGTTATTACAAATGGGGGGAAGTTATTTATTTGTTTTAGAATTAATTGTTTTTTTAGAAATTATGTTGGCTTTTATTTCGTTTGTATTAGGGTGTATTCATTATTATAAAGAATTAAAAGATTATATTGATAGAAAAAGATTATAGAGGTGTTTATGATTGAAATGATACTTTTTGATATGGATGGTACTTTATGGAATACTATAAATACTACTTTTAAAGCTAGTCAAATAATTAGTGATAAATATGAAGATGTAAAAGATATTAGTAAAGAGACTGTTGTTAAGTCTATGGGTCTTGGTTTTAGTGATGTCGCTAAAAATTATATGCCATATTTAGAAAAAAATAAAAGGGAATCTATTTTGAAAGAAATAATGGCTAAAAATTTAGAGATTATTAAAAATGAAGGGGCTGATATTTATCCTTTTGTATATGAAGGGATAAAAAAACTTAGTAAAAAATATCGTCTTGGTATTATAACAAATAATTTTACTGAATATGCTGAATTATTTGTGGATACTTTTGGTCTTAAATCTTATTTTACAGATTATTTAGGGGCTTCAACACTTGGTAAAACTAAAGCAGAGGCTATTACAACTATATTAAGAAAATATAATGTGTCAAAAGTTATTTATGTAGGGGATACTAAAGGAGATATGGAATCTTCAAAAGATGCTGGGGTTATATTTGTTCATGCGAAATATGGTTTTGATAAAGCTTTAAATTCTAATTATCAAATAGATAGTTTTAAGGAATTATTTGATGTGATAGAGAAAATAGAGAGTAAGTAGGTAGTAATATCTACTTATTTTAAGAGGAGGTATATATGTTAAAAGTATTTACAGATATGGTAAATTTTTCGGCGAATGTTTATGTACTGACGCAGAATAATAATACTATTATAATTGATCCTGGATATTATGGAAGTGAGGTAAAAGATTATTTAAAAGGTTTAAATCCTATAGCTATATTGCTTACTCATGGACATTATGATCATATTATGGCAATTGATGAAATAAAGAGAGATTATCCAGATATAAAGTTATACATTCATAAAAATGATTTTAAGTTTTTAACTATGCCAAAACTTAATTTGTCTTTTGATAAAGAAATTCCTGTAAAAATAAAGACTGAGGCAATACTTTTAGAGGAAGGTATATATAAAATTGGTAATTTTAATATAGATGTAATAAATACTAAGGGTCATACAAAAGGGTCTATATTACTTTATTTAAAGGAAGAAGGTATTTTATTTACTGGTGATACTTTATTTGTAAATGGTATAGGACGTACAGATTTTATCAATGGTAGTGCTTTAGAAATGGAGGAATCATTAGAAAAAATTAAATCATTAGATTTTGATTTAGATATTATAGTTTGTCCTGGTCATGGAATATCTGCGACATATCGGGAAGTAAAAAAGATAAATAGATATATAATGTAATATGAATTAATAATTATAATGTACATATATTTAATATATATGGGGTGATAAAATGTTGCTTGAAATATTATTTATTGCCATAGGTCTTTCAATGGATGCTTTTGCTATAGCAATTTGTAAAGGTCTTTCTATGAATAAATTAGAAGTAAAAAAGATGATAATTATTGGTTTATATTTTGGAATATTTCAAGCTTTAATGCCATTACTAGGTTTTTCTCTTGGAATATCTTTTCAAGGGTTAGTTAGTAGTGTAGATCACTGGATATCTTTTGCTTTATTATTAATTATTGGTATTAATATGATAATAGAAGTTTTTAAGGAAGAAAAAAAACAAAATGAAAAACTAAATTTTGGAGAAATGATAGCGCTAGCAATTGCTACTAGTGTAGATGCTTTTGCTGTTGGCGTAACGTTTGCTTTTTTAGATATTAATATTGTTTTGGCATCTAGTATAATTGGACTAACAACTTTTATTTTATCTATGTTGGCGGTTTTTATTGGTAATAAATTTGGTAAATTTTCATCTAAAAAGGCTGAAGTATTAGGAAGTATAATACTTATATCAATGGCTTTTAAAATATTATTAGAACATTTAAATATATTATAATTTAAAGTTAGTTATTGACGATATTTTTTAAAAAAGTAGTGTTTTGGATAAAGAAATAAATCTTATTAATAAGCATAAGAAAAAACTATAATAAAAGATTTTACCAGTTAAATTTAAACACAAGAGAAAATAGTTTAGGGTATGCTGAAAAAAAGTTTAGATGTTGATTTAATTGCGGAGGTTACTGGTTTATCTAAAGAAGAAATAGAAAAGCTACAATAATACTTGTGGTTTTTTTGTACTATATAAATTTTAATATATTTTGGTGTAGTTTTAAACTATTATTTGTGGTAATTTATTAAAATACATTGACGTACATAGTTTTGTATGGTATGTTGTTTTTAGTGATGGTGATACTTATGGATAAAGTTTATATGTGTATAGATTTAAAAAGTTTTTATGCTTCTGTAGAGTGTGTTCAAAGAGGACTTGATCCATTAAATACTAATCTTGTAGTTGCTGATTTAAAGAGAACTGAAAAGACAATATGTCTTGCTGTAAGTCCTTCTTTAAAAAAACTTGGTATTAAAGGGCGTGCTAGATTATTTGAAGTAGTAGCCAAAGTAAAAGAAATAAATGAAATAAGGAGAAAGAATAATAATTATAAAGAATTTACTGGTAAATCATATTTGGATGAGGAACTTACTAAAAATAAAAATTTAGAGTTAGATTATATTGTTGCGATGCCTCATATGAAAAAATATATGGATATAAGTACTTCTATATATAATATATATTTAAAA
>CAVHAY010000070.1:0-4053 GCA_963634115.1 Clostridia bacterium
TATAAAAAACAAAAGAATAATACATATGCTTTAATATATGGAATGAATATTCAAAATGGTAAGAAAAATATATATAAATATGAACAAACAGAACAGTCATTTCAACTTTATGATAAAAATGAAACAAAGGATTTAGAAGATACTATTACTAATTTTGAAACAATAATTTTTATATTTATTGTAGTAGCTATTATAATAGTGTTAATTAAATTTATTCAAATATTATCTTATAAAAAAAAGCGTAAGAATAAAACAAAAACTTTAAAATAATTTTAAACTACACCTATTTATAGTGGTGTAGTTTTTATGTATGATGAAAAGTATTTAAAAAATTATTTTAGGGCTTTTTTTAGGCAATTATATTGATGTAAAGTAACTAGTATAATATTAATAGCGTTTGACCAAATAAGAGCCCATAGACCAATATTTAGATTACAGAAGATAATTAGAGATAATGTTCTAAAGATGGTTCCAATTAAAGTACCATGCATGGCTTCTTTGGCTTTACCCATGGCTTGTAAAGAAGAAGTGAGAGGGGACTGGATATAATGGAATAAACAAATAGGAGCTAGAACTATTAAATATTTTATTCCTTTTGAGGTATTATATATAAGATTCATGGGAATACTAGGAAATAAAATAAATATAATAGTCGCAGGTATTCCTATTAATAAAGATAAAATGATAGAAAGTTTTATTTTGTTTATAACATATTTTTTATTGTTATTATAATATGCTTTACTAATATTTGGTATTAATGCTTGACTAATAGCTAGTGTAAAAAAAGATGGAAGTAATACAAGGGGCATTACAAAGCCATTTATAATACCATATTCATTGATGATATAATGACTGGAATATCCATTTTTAATTAAAAAATATGTTAGTATAATTGGTTCAAAAAAATATCCAATGGTACCAATAATTCGACTTATTGTTGCGGGCATTCCTATATTAAATACATCTTTGATGTTTATTTTATTTGGTTTTAGATCATCTTTATTTATTTTAAATTTTTTAGGTAGGAAGAAAAATAATATTAATATAGATGTTATTTCACTTATTACATTAGTAAGTACTACAAAGGCTACGGCATATTCTATTCCATTTTGAATAAATAAAGGAATACCTAATATCATACATATTAATCTAACAAAGTCTTCTGTAATATTAGAGATGACGTGAGGTATCATTTTTTGTTTTCCAAAAAAATATCCTCTGATGATACTTGAAACACTAATAAAAGGAAGAACAAAACCGGTACATATAAGGGCAAATTTACATCTTTTATCACCTAAAAGATTAGTACTTATGTAGTCTGATGATATAAACATAAAGATAATCATTATGATATTAATAAAAAGAGAAATGGGTATAATACTAAATACTAAGTTTTTATTATTTCGGGAATTTTCGGCCACAATTTTACTAACGGCAATGGGAAATCCTAGGGAACTTATGGCCATAAGAAGCATAAAAGTTGGTGATATAAGCATATAAAGACCCATACCTTCACTGCCAAGCATTCTAGCTAAAACTACTTTTATAAACATGCTTATAATTTTAGTGATAAAGCCCCCAATAATAAGGATGGTAGCGGATTTTATGAATATATTATTTTTAAGATTTTTCATATTAAATAATATGATAAATCTTAAAAAATATCATAAAATATAATACTATAAATATACTTTTATAGGTGGTATTATGATGTTATCATCAATTCAAGAAAAGGATATAATAAATTTAACGGATGGTAAAAAGATAGGGACTATTATTGATATAAAGATAAATGAAAATGGACAAATTGAAGAGTTATCTGTTCAAAAAAGAAAATTTTTTATATTTTCTAGTTCGGTTACTACATTTAACTGGAAACAAATTGACAAAATAGGTAAAGATGTTATACTAATAAAAGAGATGAACTAGGAGGTATTTATGAAAGTTTTATTATATACAGGAAAAATAGATGTTGCTAAATCAGGTGTTGGTAAGGCTTTGCAACACCAAGAGAGGGCACTTAGTTTAGCTAAAGTGCCATATACTTTAGATCCAAAGGATGATTATGATATTGTGCATATCAATACCATATTTCCAGATTCTCTTATGCTTGCAAAAAAAACTAAGAAACAAGGTAAGAAAGTAATTTTTCATGCCCATTCAACTGAAGAAGATTTTAAAAACTCTTTTATGTTTACAAATGCTTTAGCGCCTGCGTTTAAAACATGGATAAAGAGATTATATAGTCAAGCTGATTTATTACTTACTCCAACACCATATGCTAAAAAATTACTTTTAGCATATGGCCTTAAAAAGCCAATAATTCCTTTATCAAATGGTATTGATTTAAAGTTTTGGCAAGCAGATAAAAATGCGAGAAAAAGGTTTAGAGAAAAATATAATTTTAAAGATACTGATAAGGTAATTATGTCAGTTGGACTTTTTATTGAGAGAAAGGGAATACTTGAGTTTTTAGAACTAGCAAAACGTATGCCTGAATATAAATTTATATGGTTTGGTCAGCCTTTTGAGTCACTTCAACAACCAAAAGTAAAAGAAGCATTAAAACATAAACCAAGTAATGCTTATTTTCCTGGTTATATTGAAAGTACTGAACTTAAAGATGCTTATGCTGGCTGTGATGTATATATTTTTCCTACTAAAGAAGAAACTGAGGGTATTGTACTTTTAGAAGCTCTTGCTATGAAAACAAATACAATTATTAGTGATATTCCTATTTATGATGAGTGGTTAACTGATGGTTATAATGTTTATAAAGCTAAAACTGTTAATGAATTTGAAGAAAAAATTAAAGGAATAGTTAATGGAGATTTACCATCTCTTACTGATAATGGATATAAACTTGCTGAAGAACGTGATATTAAGAATATTGGATATAAATTAAAAGAAATATATGAACAATTACTTGAAAAAGATTTACAGAAATAAATGTTAATAGATAGAAACCAGTTTTTGGTTTCTTTTAATATTCTTTGACAACTTTGATTATAAAATATATACTTATGGTGGTGATAGAATGATAGAAGAAATAAAAAGAATGCCTAAAGTAGAGCTTCATTTACATTTAGATGGATCTATAAACCCTGTACTTGCTAGTAAACTTTCTAATTTGCCATTAGAACAGGTAAAGGATAAAATGATTGCTAGTGAAAAATGTAATGATTTAACAGAATATTTGACTAAGTTTGATTTTCCAATTAGTTTAATGCAGACAAAAGAAAATTTAGTCCTTGTAGCAGAATCTCTGGCTAAAAGGCTAGAAAAAGAAAATGTAATATATGCAGAAATTAGATTTGCGCCTATGTTTCATACTAAGAAAGGTCTTTCTTATGATGAGATTATAACTAGTGTTTTAGAAGGTTTAGCTTTAGTAAAAAAGGTAAAAACAAATTTAATTTTATGTTTAATGCGAGGCGCTAGTGATAAAGATAATGATGATACTTTAAAGTCAGTTATTAAGTTTATGCATAAGGGGGTATGTGCAATTGATTTAGCAGGGGATGAAAAACATTATCCAACTTATTTATATGAAAAATATTTTATAAAGGCTAAAATGTATAATATTCCTTTTACTATTCATGCTGGTGAAGCAGGGGGATCTGATGAAATAGATAAAGCTTTAGAATTTGGTGCTTTAAGAATTGGTCATGGTGTTCATTCTGTTGAAAATATAAATACTTATAATAGATTAATAAAACAAAATATTTTATTAGAACTTTGTCCTACTAGTAATATTCAAACGAATGCTATAAGTACTTATAATATGCATCCAATAAAGAAGATGTATAATGATAATATGTCTATATCTATAAATACTGATAATTCTACTGTATCAAATGTTAGTATAACAGATGAATATATAAAGCTTTATAATGTATTTAATTTTACACTTGATGATTTTAAAAAGATGAATGAGATGGCTATAAAGCATGCTTTTATTAATGATGAAGAAAAAGAAAGACTTATAAGTGTTTTATGAAAAAGTTAATTGACAAAAGAAATTATATAATTTTATTTATAATTATTGTTCTT
>CAVHAY010000071.1:0-7355 GCA_963634115.1 Clostridia bacterium
TAAACATATAAACATTTCTAAATTCTTTAAGATCAGTTCTAACATAAAAATCATAAGTATAATAATCAATCGCCGCAATTGAATTTTTATTCAAATTATTAATTAAAGATTTTACATTATCAAAAGTTTTTGTTTTAATACCATTTTCTGTTAAATAACTATCAATAAGTGAAGCATTTACTGTATAAACAGTTTCATCTGATAAAGAATTAACAGAATTAATAGTTGAATTATTGTTTTCATCCGCAATTACTACAACACTTTCATCATAAATAGATGGGAAAGTATAAATATCAGTTTTATAAGATGAATTATTATTACTACTAAATATAATATCTAGATTATTGGCATTAAAATCATTTGTCATATTTAAAATAGAAGAATACTTTTTATAATCAATTTCAACATTAGTAGCTAGGGAAAATTTACTTAAGAAACTATAATTAAAACCTTTTATTCCTTCTTTAGTAGTCACATCAAATGGACTATTAGTAACAAAGCCATAACTATATCGTTTACTTCTAAACTTTACCTGAGATTTTTCATCAATTTTCTTTGCTTTAAAATAATCTTCAGCTAAATATTTATTAAAATCTGTTTCAAAATTTTCTAAAAACCATTTTTTATAATACTTAGAAAGAATATTATTAAGCGTTTTTTCTTTTCCAAGTTCAATGACATAATTAACATTATATTCACTGATATTATAAGCAATATGTAAATTATCACTTTTCATTACTGTATTTAAATATTTAAGTTTAGGTAACGCTATCGCATCAATAGAAGAATTTTTTAAATCATTAAACATATCATCAGTATTAGTATAACTTTTATAAGTAACATTACTACCTTTTAAATATTTATTAATATTATCTAAATCGCCTTCTAAAACACCCACAGTAATATTTTTAATATCATCAGTAGAATTATAATTAACACTATTTTTAGCAATTAATGCATAATTATCAGAATAAATTAAAATATCATTAGTTTCTTTCTTTTTTTTCTGAATAATTTTATAATCACTACTAATATCTTTTTCATTTGAATATGATAATTCATTAAACTCCAGTCCTGTATTTTTTTCTAAATCATGTAAAAAATCAAATATAACTCCAGAACCACCACTACTGAGTATTGCTAAATCACTAGGAATAGCTAAGTCAATAACTTTATTTTTATTACTATCAATCCAACTTCTTTCAAAGGCATTTAAAGTAGTATTAGCATCTTCTTTAGTTAAATAACGATAAATACCAAAAATACCAAGTAATACTACAATAATTGCCGCTGCTATACCTATTTTTTTATTCATTACTTTCACCTACATTTCCCCATGAAAATTCAGCAGTTCCTCTATGTTTATAACCAATATTTGGATAACCAGCAGTATCTTTCTTTGATTCTAAAAATACTTCTATATCATAATACTTTTGATTTTTTGATGAAATTTTATCTCTAATTAAATTAGCATATCCTTTAGCAGTTTCAATATCAATAGATCCATCTGTAACAATACTAAAATTCAAAATTTTTCCTTCTCTATGATATATAACTTTATCAACTCCATCTTTAGAAGATATTTCATCTTTTATACTATTTACTAAAGAACTAGATATTTTATGTTCATCAATACCATTTAAGCGGTCTCCATATTTATCATTACTAAATGCAGGGAGTACAAAGTATACTACAAAGAAAACAAGTAATATAACTAAAAATACTATCCCCCCTATTATTAAATTTTTATTTTTCCCTTTCACTTTATTCACCTCAATTACTATATAATAGTATACACTATTTAAAATACATACGCAAGAAAACTATGATGCTATATATGGATCATCTATAGTTCCACTTCCACCATCAATATTTACTTTAACTATCATAACAGGATAAACTGTCAAATAAGAAGATGTACTTACCATTTCTACTTTACCATTATCATTTATGGCATAACCTTCTTCTAATGAACTACGATTCATCAAATAACCTTTAAAACTAGATAAATAATTATTTTCAGCACACATATCAATATAAGTTAAACTACAACCTTCTTTATATGATGCATTTACATAATCATTAATTGTAAGTAATCCAAAATTACCTTGATAAGTCTCTTTACAAGGATTATCAATACCACCAACACACCAAGATGCTTTCTGACCTATTTTATCATAACCAGAAAGTGTTTTATATATTGTTGATTTATTGAATTTATCATTATTTTCATATTTAGAAGAATAATAATTATCATTAGAAATAATCTTAATATCACCATTTGAATAAGCTTTTAATATTCTATAATTTTTATTATTGTATTTCAAATAATTTCTAACATTAAGGCTTCTATAAACTCCATTATTAGCCTTCAAAGTTGTATGATCACTACCTGCAGTAAGTAAATAAATTCCAGCCCCTTCTTTATTTGTAGTACTAGGTATTTCCTCAATATAATCATATTCATATCTATTATTACTGTTATTGTACGCTACTCTTACATAGCCATCTAAAGATTCTTTAATGTTTTTAGGATTTAAAACAACTTCTTTCCCATCTAATTTATCTTCAGTACTTATATAACCTTTTTGAATTAATTTCCCAACACTGACATATGATATTGTATTATCATCACCTCTAGTAACTGCATCACAAGAAGAATCTAATTCTTCAGTAGCAGAATTACTATCCATTTCTGGTATACAAACAGGAAAATCAGATAAATAATTTTTAGCGGCATCTATTATTTCATCTATTTGCACATTATAAGCTTTTTCCTTTGAATTTTTAATCATACTGTTAACGGCTGGAAATACAATAAGTGATATTAAAGCCAAAATAACTATAACTGCGATTAATTCTACTAATGTAAAACCCTTTTTATTCATAATTCACTACCTTTCTAAATATTCTATATACGTTTACTATCACCATTTGAATAATCAATGTCAATACCATCTTGTACATTATAAACAAACACATTAAAACTAATAGTATCATCTTCCACAGAAGCTGCTTCCATTTGAACACCAGTTGCAAGTAAATTATTACCCTCAAAGTATGGAGTTACTCTATATAAAACATGATGACCCGTCTTATGTATATAATCCGCAACCATATTTTCAAACTCTAACATTACAGTGGCATTCATATGCCTTGTACATGTAATTAAATTTTTTTCATTTGCATTTTCACCAGTTAACATATAGGCAATTAAATGACATCTATTATATAAATACTTACCTTCTATTAAATCATCATATCTTACTGTATGCCAACCTGTTGGTTTTATCATACCAATACTACTTCTTTTAGTAGTTGGCATAATATCAAGACCTATATTAGCGTAAGCAATACCACATCTTCCAAGACTATCAAAATCACTATAACTTTCAAAAGATTCCGTAGTATATTCATCATCCTTAAAATTAGGCTTATTATCATTTAAAACAATATAATAATTCCCGTTATATTCTGGAATATCAGATACTGAATAAGACACATCTTTACTAGCTTTATCATCATCTAATACATCATTTACAAAATAAGTACCAACAAAAACTATAAACAAAGATATTATTGATACAATTAATTTTACATCTTTACTCCTCATATCAAAAACTATTCCTTTATAATAGAATTTAAAGCAAGTTCAATCATTTTAAGAAAGCCACGTTCTCTCTCTTCTGCAGTAGCCACTTTATCACTACCAACAACGTCAGAAACCGTAAGTAAACAAGCTGTATTACAACCAAATTTTTTACCCACCGTAAACAACGCAAATGATTCCATTTCTGTCGCAATAGGATCACATTTTTCTTTTATATTAGTATAATATTTGTTAAAATCATGTAAATAAGCATCAAAAACTTCTCCAGAAACAACATTACCTTCATATAACTTAATATTATTTTTTAAAGCCTCTTCTATAATTTTATCATTTAACTCTTTTGAGGGATACATCATATGTTCTGCATATCCAAAAGCCTCATAAGCAAAAGGAGAACTAGAATAAGATCCAGTAGCTAAAACAATATCAAATAAATCAAGTTCTTTTTTATAACATCCACATGATCCTACTCTAATAATACTTTTAACATGATATTCATTAATAAGTTCATATGCATAAATTCCCATACTAGGAATACCCATACCAGAAGACATAACCGTAATCAAAGTACCTTTATAATATCCAGTATATGCTATATTACCTCTTACTGTACTTACAATTTTCATCTCATCTAAATATGTATTTGCAATAAATTTAGCTCTCATAGGATCCCCAGGAAGAATTACTCTAGGAGCAATTTCATTTTCTTTAGCGCCAATATGTAATGACATCTTATCACTACCCTTCTATAATAAAATTATAACATAAAAGACCATTATAAAAAATAATTTTTCAAAACCTTTTTTAAATTACATAAAGATTAATAATTTATAAAAAAAGAAGATTACAAAATCTCCTTAGAGTGTAAACAAACCTCCAATTTCTATATGGTTGAGTCCATTTGTTTTGAATATTCTTTGTTGCTAGATATAAACATTTTAATAATGACATATCAGTTGGAAAAACTGATTTTGTTTTTGTATATTTCCTAAATTGTCTATTTAATGATTCAATTGTATTTGTTGTATACATTATTTTTCTTATTGGTTTCGCAAAGTGAAAGAACGGACATATCGCATCCCAATTATCTTCCCATGTTTTAAATACAGAAAGATATTTGTCTCTCCATTTCTACTATTGTATCATGGAGAGACTCTATTTACACAAATTTATTTGCAGACTCATATCAATTTTAATTTTAACTACTTTTTCAGCAGTCTCTTTAAAACTTTTTTTATTTTGTTTTCATTTTCAATACTTTTATAAATTTTTCTGTTAGCTTTGGTTTTGTAAATTGTTCTTCTAATGCTAATATACTACTTTTATATCTATTATATGCAAATTCATAATCACCTTTTTTGATAGCATTTACGCAGGCAATAACTATGTAGTTATAAATATAATCATAAATATTTTTATTGTCTTTTATTTCATCAATTGCCTCTACTATTATAGGAGCAGTAGTATAATAGTGTTCAATATCTTCTTTTGATACAAAATTATCTCTAAACCATCTTAATATTATTAATTATTCACAATTATCATCAAATATTTCTGTAGTGTGTTTCATACAAGCACTAGTTAAATAACATCCTCCATTACTTTGTACTTCTCCAGTTGAAGGATTTGAAGAACCATTACTTTTACTTCTACTATAATCGGGATCTCAACCTTTATTATAACTATCACTACTATTATAATGGTCATGAGAATGTCCACCATCACCATTATCTGAATATCTATTTACTGAACCGCCTTTTTCATAGCTAGTATATTGTAAATTCGAATCGCTATAATCATTATATCTATCAACGTCATAACTAGCATAGCCCCAAGCTCTATTACTTCCGCCTTTACTTCCATCTTTTGACATTATTTTTCATTTCCTTTTCTTTTTTTATATGTGTTGTATTCTACATCTCCATCTTCATAAATTATAAAATTTTCTATACCAAGTTGAATTATGATAGATTTTAATTCTTGAACTATATTTTCTTTACTTTTTTCGTCTTTAACAGATAACATACGATATTCTTTTAATTTTTTGTTGATTTTATTAAATAATTCAATATAATTATTGCCATTTTCATTTAAATCAAAATAACATTCTAATGCTAAAGAACCTTTAAAAATAAATTTATCATAACAACTTGTTTCTAATTTAATGTTTTTCATAATCAAAAAATCTCCTTAATTTCTATCCACAATGTCCATTTTTATTTTGTAAATACTTATTTAACAAAGTTAAACCCTCATCATTATTAGTAGCACCAGTAAGATATAAACCATTTATTTCATCTACTTCTTGCTTAGAAACTTTCTTTCCATCTATAATATAGCTTGTAACAGTTCCAGAATCTAATGTAACTGAAGCATCCTTTCCATCAATAGTGCACTTATATTCAGTTCCACTACCAGTACCACACCCTGTCATAATTAAAAACAAAAATAATATTATAATTTTTTTCATATATCCTCCTTATTCAAATTATTAAGTAACTTTCTTGCAATATTATCAGGCAAAATAGTTTTAAGATCATCTATGCTAGCATCTTTTATATTAGCAATAGTTTTATATTTTTTAAGTAACTCTTTTTTTCTCTTTTCTCCTATTCCAGAAATAGTATCTAAAATACTTGCCATAGCCCCCTTACTTCTAATATTTTTATGATAATTAATAGTAAATTTATGAACTTCATCCTGCATTCTTTCTAAATAATGAAATAAATTACTTCTCTTTTCAATGGAAATAACATTATCTAAAGTAAGTAAAGCATTAGTATTATGTTTATCATCCTTCTTAAGACCTACTAATTTTATATTCATATTTAAACTATCAAGCACTTCTTTCGCAGCATGTATTTGCCCTAAACCACCATCTACAATAATTAAATCAGGTCTTACTAAATCATCTTTAAGTACTCTAAAATATCTACGATATATAACCTCTCTCATAGTACCATAATCATCATTAGTATTATTAGATATCTTAAATTTTCTATATTCGTTTTTAGCAGGTCTACCATCTATAAAAACAACCATTCCAGATACATTATATGTACCAAATAAATGAGCATTATCAAATATTTCAATTCTATCAAGTCTCTCCATACCAAGTAAACATCTTAATTTATCATTTGCCATAGAAGTTTTCTCTTCATCTTTATTAAGTAAAGTAATCTTATTAGATAGTTCCCTTTCAGCATTATTATTTGCCATATCTAAAATTTTTTTCTTAACACCTTTTTTAGGTATTTTAACACTAACATTTAAATAGTTTTCTAACGCATCTGCCGAAACATAATTAGGTACCAATATTTCTTTAGGTAATACCTTATTATTATAAAATTTGGCAATATATCTAGTTAATTCTTCTTTAGGTTCATCAATAAGAGGAATAATATTATGATGATGCCCTTGTATTTTTGAATTTCTAATAAAGAAAACAAAAATACTTAAATAATTATCGTCATTATAAAAACCAAAGACATCTCTATCCGTAGAATCACCAAGTTCAACTTTTTGTTTTGTCAAAGTAATATTAATATATTCAAGTAACTCTTTTAATTCAAGTGCTTTTTCATAATTCATTTTTTCACTTAAAACATTAATTTCCTTTTTTATTTTATCAGTAACATTTTTATGATCACCTTTTAAAAATTTAAGTATTTCATTTCGCATATTATTGATAACTTCTTTATCTATATCATTTGTACAATATCCTAAACACTGTCCAATATGATAG
>CAVHAY010000072.1:0-6742 GCA_963634115.1 Clostridia bacterium
TTTCAGTACTATAAGCAAATTTAGGTGCTCTAGGTAATTTATCATATTTACAAGTGCCAGTCATTCTAGCAATTAAATCACCACTATAAGGTGAATCACCACCTGGCCCTTTAGCATAATGTCGTCTACTATTCCATATTTCTAAATATTTATCTTTAAACTCATTATCAATGACTCCAAAACTTATTTGTTTATCAAGTACTTGATTAATTTCTTGTTCATACATTTCATTAGTTACAGAAACCTTGTAATTATTTGGACTATTTTTAATCTTGTCTTTAAACTTATTATCCTTTATATACATTTCTGAAACTGTTCTATAATTTTTAAGTATTTTTTCGTTTTCTTTAATTGCACTTAGAACTTTCCCAGATTCACTATCCGCACCATCTTCACGATTTGATTTATAGCCACGTTTTTTTGCATAATGAACAAGTATAATACATAACTCTTCATTTGTTAATTTCTCGTCTAAAGCCTTAACTTTTAAAATATAGGGATTAGTATTATTTTCTTTATAATAATTATTAATCATTGTTTTGTACAAAATAGTAAGTTCTTCATTTTTTTCAGATACAACATTACTATTAAGTTTGCCAGTCAATAATCCTCTTTCAAAAAGTAAATTACGTACTCTATCTACTCTAAATTCTCTTCGCCTAGTAACTCTTCTTGAACCACGTTTTTCTCTACGTTCTTTTGCTTTACTATCCCCAGTTTTTTTCAACTTCACCAGGAGAGAAAATTCTACTTCCAACATCAATAATTCTACATGGATTATTATTATCATCAATTTCAAGCATACCCCATCCAACTGATGAAATTCCTATATCAAGACCTAAAATATATTTTCTTTCATACCTTTTCACATTAAAACCTCCAACTCTCATATTCAAATTATAACACAATATTAAAGTATTCATCAAACAACCATATCCAATGATAAAAAAACAAAAAAAGATAGTCAATTTGCATTATTGCACTATCGTTTTTTAATATAAACAATAATTAATATTCTCTATAAATTAAATGTTCTAACTTGTCATCTACAATTTGATTATTAAATAACTTATTTTTTATTGGTTTTGCTAAAATATTATAATTCTCTAATTCAGATATTGAAATCCATTCAAATAAGCCATCACCATCTAAAGAATGAAAATTATTTGGAACTTTCTCTTTTGAAATAGTTAGTAAATAATATAAGCCAATTTCATGATATTTTGTTTTTGGAGAATCCAAAAACATTTCTACTATATACTTTAACTTCGGTTCTGTCTCTAAATTTAACTCTTCTTTTAACTCACGAACTATTGCAGTATTACTATCCTCATGAACATCGATTCTACCGCCAGGGAACATATATCTTCCATTATCTTGATTCTCTAAAAGAACTTTTGATTTTTCTTCATTATAAATAATTGCTCCAACACGTGCTCCAAATCTTGAGCCTTCTTCTTTAATTGTTATTACCATATTTATCACCCATCATAAATATACACTATTATCTAGGTTAACTCAAGTCCTTTACTTTTTATCAAATAAACATTGTAAGAAATAATTTTTAAGTCCTATTTTATATATATATTTCATAATAAAAATTATTTAAAAACTAAAATTCAGTACAAAAAAGAGTCAGTCCTAAACATAGACCAACTCATTATTTCTATCTGGGGCGGAATATCGGATTCGAACCGATGCATGGTGGAACCACAATCCACTGTGTTAACCCCTTCACCAATTCCGCCATATAAGAACATAACTATTCTACCAATAATTGTATATTTTGACAAGTTATTTTTCTAATTTATTTAAATTTTTTCAATAATTAATAAAAGACACATATTTCTAGTCTTTAGCCCGTTCGCAGTAGCTAGGTAATCATACCATAAAATTGAGGAGGGTAATTAAATGTATAACTATAACAATATGAATTATATTCCAAATGATTTAAATTATAATACCAAAATATATTCAAACTATAATTGGAATAGAAATGTAAACTCAGGTAACATATCAAATTATAACAATATAAAAAATAAACCTTATATAAATAATCACAGTTTTGCTACAAAAGGGACATATGTTAATAATCAAAATTATAACCTAAATCAAAATATAAATAAACAAGAAATATCAGATAATAAACTTATAAACAAGTTAAATAAAGAAGCCGGTAACAATATGAATTTTAATAAACCAAATTATATTCAAAATATAAGTCCTAATGATCTATATGAAGTATACACAGGTTTCATCAGAGGTAATATGTTTAAAGATCTATATAATTCATATAAAATATCAAAACCTTACGAGGTAAAACCACTAAACAAACAAGCGGAAATGTTTACCTATATATATGCTTATTCTTTCGCAGCTCATGATTTAAATCTATATTTAGATACACATCCAAATGACACAAATATACTAAACATATTTAAGGTCTTTACTCAAGAATTAGATAAAATCACAACAAGCTACGAAAAAGAATTTGGACCAATATATGTAAATAATGCAGAAAGGATACCTTGGTCTTGGAATGAATCACCATGGCCATGGGAAAATGATTAGGGGGTATCATTATGTGGAAATATGAAAAGAAGTTACAATATCCTGTAAATATTAAAAATAAAGATTTAAAACTTGCCAAATATATAATAGTTCAATATGGCGGTCCCGCCGGAGAACTAGCAGCCGCTTGGCAATACTTAGATCAAAGATATAACATGCCAGATGATAGAGGCAAGGCCTTACTAACAGACATTGGTACTGAAGAGTTTGCTCACGTCGAAATTATCAGTACAATGCTTTATCAGTTAACAAAAGACGCTACTATAGATGAAATGAAAGCCGCTGGTTTAGACACTAACTATGCCCAGTTTGGTAAAGACCTATTCCCGTCTGATGCATTCGGTAATCCATTCAGTATGTCTTATATTAAAGTAGCTGGTGATTACATTGCCGATCTCGAAAGTAACATGGGAGCAGAACAAAGAGCCCGAGCTACTTACGAACATCTAATGGATTTAACAAACGATCCAGACGTACTTGCACCACTATCGTTCTTAAGAGAAAGAGAAATCGTACATTACCAAAGATTTAAAGAATTAAGAGACTATTATCTAAATGCTAAAATCAAAGGAACTAAAAAATAGTTCTTTTTTACACTACAAAAGCATTAAAAAGTGATCAAAAACATTTAATATCATAGTAAAGAAGCAATAAAAAATAAAGAAAATAAAACATTTAAAGTAATATTTATGCAAAATAATACTTTTTTCTATAAAATTGTAAACATATGTAAAAAAAGGCTAAATATTTTAAGCCTTTTTCTTATTATCAAACTTCTTTCTTTCATTAGTATTTAAAATCTTTTTACGAAGCCTGTAGCTAGCAGGAGTAATTTCCACAAGTTCATCATCGTTAATATAATCAAGACAGACCTCTAAACTCATCTCTCTAGGTCTTTTTAAAACAACAGTATGATCCTTACCAGCAGAACGAGTATTCGTAAGTTGTTTCCCCTTAACAACATTTACTGCAAGATCATTATCATGATTATTCTCACCAACAATCATGCCTTCATATACATCAGTACCAGGCTCAATAAACATAACACCTCTGTCTTCAAGAGCGCCTAAAGAATAAGCAGTTGACTTACCATTTTCAATAGAAACCAAAACACCATTTTTTCTTTGTCCCACCGCAGCACTAGTCATAGGTAAATATTCTTTAAAAGTATGATTAATAATACCATAACCCTTAGTAAGTGTCATAAAATCAGTCATAAAACCAATTAATCCTCTAGAAGGCATAATATAATTAAGTCTAGTCTGATTTTCTTTAGAGTTCATATTTTCCATATTTCCACCACGAGTACCAAGCATCTCAATAACACTACCAACATATTCATCAGGAACATCAATTTGAACATCTTCATATGGTTCGTATTTAACTCCATCTATTTCCTTAACAATTATTTGTGGTTTAGAAACTTCAAGTTCATAACCACCTCTACGCATATTTTCAATTAAAATAGACAGATGTAACTCTCCTCTACCAGAAACAATCCAAGATTCAGAATCAAAAGGTTCAACCTTAAGAGAAACATCCCTTTCAGTTTCCTTCATAAGTCTTTCTTCTATCTTTCTAGCAGTAATAAACTTCCCTTCCTTACCACAGAAAGGTGAAGTGTTTACTCCAAATGTCATTTGTAACGTAGGTTCATCAATACGTAAGTGAGGTAATGCTTCTTCCTTGCCAACTTCACACACAGTCTCACCAACAGAAATATCAGGTAACCCCGCAATAGCGACAATATCACCTGCATGTGCTTCCTCAAGTTCAATCTTATTAAGACCTAAATAACCAAAAATCTTCTGTACTCTAAACTGTTTAATAGAACCATCCAAACGGACACAAGAAACCATGCTATTAAGTTTAATGCTTCCTCTTTTTACTAAACCTACACCAATACGTCCCACAAAATCATTATAATCTAAAAGTGCAGGTTGAAATTGTAATGACCCTTTTTCTTCTACTTTAGGAGACGGAATATGATTAATAACAGTATCTAAAATTGGATCCATAGTCTCCTTTTGAGTAGATAAATCAGGAGATAAACTAGAAGTACCAGAAAGTGCAGAAGCATAAATAACTGGGAAATCTAATTGTTCCAAAGAAGCACCAAGTTCAATAAATAAATCAAGAACTTCATCCACAACCTCAGTAGGTCTAGCAGAATCCTTATCAACTTTATTTACAACAACAATAGGAGTAACTCCTGCATCCAAAGCTTTTTTAAGAACAAATCTAGTTTGTGGCATAGTACCCTCATATGCATCAACAACAAGCAATACGCCATCCACCATATTCATAATTCTTTCAACTTCGCCACCAAAATCCGCATGACCAGGAGTATCCAAAATATTAATTCTATATCCCTTATAATCAATAGCAGTAGTCTTAGCTAGTATAGTAATACCTCTTTCTCTTTCAATATCATTAGAATCCATTACACGTACCGCAACTTCTTCATTATCTCTAAAAGTACCTGACATTTGTAATAATTTATCAACTAAAGTAGTTTTACCATGATCGACATGCGCAATAATTGCAATATTTCTTTGTTTCATAAAAAAACACTCCCTTTATAAACTTTGCATATTATAGCACGTATTTGCAAAATTGTAAAATAACATTTGCGTAAAAAATATTTATATAATCATTAATTAATTATAAAAAATCTAAATACAAAATTTAATATTTTATTAATAATAACAACTAATTTTTAATTGACTATCTTTTTTATTATCCTGACTTTGACAGTTAAAATGAGTTAGGTTATTGATTAAAGTTGAAAGTTCCCGCTTTTAATGTAGTGGGAATTTAGTCTTGAAAACAAATGTCAAGAGCGAACGAAGCGAGTTCATCTTGACCCTTGATAGTTGTTTTCAAATTATATAATATTTAAAGTCACAAAGTTCACCTTTGTGACCTATCGTATAAATATAAAATTTTATTTATTTATATAAATTTGCTTTTTTTCTATTTTTAAGTATTATATACAGTATTGGTTTGTTTGTCATTTAGAAATGAGGTAATTACTATGACTAATTATAATCAATTATTAAAAGAGCAAAGAGAAACTATTGAATATATGATTGGTAGAAAACATACTTTTACATCCATTGGAAAAATGATATAACAATATGATTATGTTAAAGACGTTCTATTATATAAAGTTCCAAATTTTTTTATAAAACCTTGTTCTTTCTCTTTTTTTTTTTTACCAAATTGTTCATTTAAAGCTAAAACACTACTTTTATATCTATTGTATGCGAAATTATAGTCGTTATTTTCAATAGCCTTAACGCAAGCCACTACGATGTGACTATATATATAATTATATATATCTTCGTTATCTTCAAATGAATTAATATTTTCTACTATTGTTGGTGCAACATTATAATATAACGCAATATCTTCTTTTGAAACAAAATTATCTCTAAACCATCTTAAAACAGTTAATTCATAACAATTATCATCAAATTCATCTTGAAAGTGCTTCATACAGGCCGATGTTAAATAACATTGTGTATCAGTTGTTTGTTGATTTGAATGATTAAAATCGTGTTCTACGATACTACCTTTTCCAGTTTTTCCGTTAACATTTATATGGATTGAAGAATGATTTTCGCTATCTTTGTAGTCTCCTTGGTAAATAGATACTGAAGCATTGTCCTTTTTTCCATCACCTGTAACTTTAATAGTAGTTCCATCTTTTAGTGTTATTTTGCTTTCTTTTGTTATATTAACATTCCCCTTCTTTTTTTCATTTTGATTTTCCCCATAACTCTAAAAACTCACCATACCAAATGTCTATTTCTTCAATATAACTAGTCTCTATTTTTAAACAGTTAAATTTAAGATCAGTTATTAAATCTTCTGCAATATTAAAATCTTGTTCATTTATAAGTTTTAAATTATTGTCATTATAATATATATTTACCCAGTTTGTAAAAAGCGATAGTAATTTTTTGTAATCTTCCCAATATTCTTTATAAGGTTTGTATTGTGTAGAAATGATTGTTGGTAGTATTAACCTTTGAAACATATAATAAATATTTTTATCAGTTGGTTCATTTTCATAAGTAAAAGTATATTTATTATTTCTCATTATTTTTCTCCTCGTATAATCAATCTTAGGAGAAATCCTATAGATTGATTTTTTTCTTTCTAT
>CAVHAY010000073.1:0-7179 GCA_963634115.1 Clostridia bacterium
CCTTAAGACTTTTACCTTTCATAGAAGAACCTGCCTTAAACATTTCCATACCATATTTTTTATAATCAATACCTGTAGTAGCAGCAAGTTCTTCAAGAACCATTTTATCTATATCAGTCGTAGTAGGAGAGGTTAAAAGTAAAGTATCAGAAATAATACCACTCATCATTAATCCAGCAATATCTTTTGGAATTTCAACGCCACTTTCTTGATACATTAAATATAATATACTTTCAGTACATCCTAAAGGCATATTTCTAAAATTAATAGGCATAGAAGTACCAATATTACCAATTTTATGATGGTCAACAATCTCAATAATTTCAGCTTCATCTAATCCAACAACACTTTGTTCTTTTTCATTATGATCAACTAAAATAATCTTTTTCGGGTGTTTATTATCACTAATATTAGCCCTAAAAATACCTAAACATTTACCATTGTTATCAAGTATAGGATAATTACTATATCCCTTCTTATTAGCAATTTCTAAGGCATCATATAAAGAATCATTTTCATTAACCGAAATAATTTCATTTTTATTAATATTATCTTTAATATAATTACTTAAAATAACTAAATTAGATGTAGTAATCCCATCATGTTCAGTACTAATAACATCAACATGATTTTTTTTAGCAATTTCCAAATGCTTATCTTTCATCTTAATACCATTAGTTAAAATAATAATAGATGCACTATTTTCTACAGCATACTCAATTATCTTATGACGATCCCCAATAATAAGAACAGACTCTTCATTAATAGCAATATTCTCTTTAAAAGAATCACTTCCATAAGATGCCATAATAATATTACCCTTTATTTCTTTATCAAAACGTAATATTTCTTTTGCATCCAAAGCCTCTAATAAATTATCATAAGATGTATTAAGTTTCCCAACTTTATCACCTATTAGACTTTGTGTTGCATTTTTCATAGATATAGCACCCAAATAACAACCATTATTATCAATAACAGGTATAGTACCTATTTTAGTTTCACTCATATACATATATGCTTTATAAATAGAATCATCAGCATTTAAAAAGCAATTTTTCGCATAATCTACATCTTTTATTTGTAATCTAACATCATTTAAATATTTTGGAGTATCAAATTTAAAATAATTCAAAACAAATTTAGTTTCATTATTAATATCTCCAAGAATCCTTGGCTCAGTATTATCCCCTAAAGTATTTCTTAAATAAGATAAAACAATAGAAGAAGTAACACTATCAGTATCTGGTTTTTGATGCCCAAAAATTAAAGTTTTTTCCATATATTTCTTCCTTTCATTTATAAACAATTATAACATCAAATATAACCACTATAAAGGTCTTTTTTTCATTTCAGCAAATTTTCCAGGATATTTCTCATTAGTACTTTTAATTTTTTCAACCTTAATAATCATTCTCTGACTTTCCTCATAAGGTAGAGTAAACCTATCACACTTAATTATTTTACCACCTAACACCATTAAAGCATTTGTTGCATCTTCATCCTTATTACCTTTCATCGCAATAAAATAACCATTTATTTTAACCATAGGTAAAGAATATTCAAGTAAAATATTCATACTAGCTACCGCTCTAGCAACAACAATATCATATTTTTCTCTATTATTCAAAGCAAACTCTTC
Source organism: Clostridia bacterium (assembly GCA_963634115.1). Taxonomy (GTDB): domain Bacteria; phylum Bacillota_I; class Bacilli_A; order RF39; family UBA660; genus Coprosoma. The sequence continues at coordinate 1,643 of CAVHAY010000073.1, forward strand.
CGCTCTAGCATGAACACATATAATATTATTTAAACTAAGTTCCTGAATAACAGTATTCAAAAAATTAATTCTTTTATTAAGGGCATCCACCAAAGTTATATTTAACTTAGGATAAAAAATTTTAAGAACAATACCAGGAAATCCTGCACCAGTACCAATATCACATAAATTATCCACCAAATCTAAAGAAACATCACGGACAATTGTAAGACTATCATAAAAATGTTTTAAATAAACATCTTCTTTTATAGTAATTGCCGTCAAATTAATTTTTTCATTCCATTCTATAAGTAATTCATAATACCTTTCTAACATATCCATTTGTTTGTCAGTAACCATAATACCAAGGTTCATCACTTCAGATATAAAAGTTTCTCTATTCATATTAATGCATACCTTTCTTTAAATATATCATCAAAACAGAAATGTCCGCAGGATTAACACCACTTATCCTCTGTGCTTGCCCAATACTAGTAGGCCTTATTTCTTTAAGTTTCTGTTTAGCCTCACTAGCTAAATTATGCATACTATCATAATTAATATCCACAGGTATTAACTTATTCTCTAACTCTCGCATTTTCTCAGCTTCAGTCAAAGCCTTTTTAATATATCCTTCATACTTTATCATAATAGAAACTTCTTCAAGTACCTCATCAGAATATTTTAGTGAAAATCTATTTGATAAATCATAAATATCAACTTCAGGCCTTTTTAATATATTATATAAACTCATACCATCTAAAATAGATTTAGTTCCAATAGAAATTAAATAATCATTATCAGCAGGAGTAACTTTATATGTTTGAAGTTCATTCATCAATTTAGCAATATCTTGTTTCTTTTTTAAAAATTTAGAATATCTTAAATCATCAATAAGTCCAATAGAGTGTCCATATTCAGTCAGTCTCATATCTGCATTATCATTTCTCAAAAGTAATCTGTATTCAGCCCTAGAAGTAAGTAATCTATAAGGATCTCTTATTCCTTTTGTAATTAAATCATCAATTAATACCCCAATATATGCCTCATCACGTTTCAATATCAAAGGTGGTTTATTTTCAAGTTTCAAAGAAGCATTAATACCAGCAATTAACCCTTGAGCAGCAGCCTCTTCATAACCACTAGTACCATTTATTTGACCAGCAGTATATAATCCATCATAAAGTTTAGTCTCAAGAGACTGTTTTAATTGTGTAGGATATATACTATCATACTCAATAGCGTAAGCATACTTCAATATTTTAGCATTCTCTAATCCTTTTAAACTATGAACCATCTTTTCTTGTACATCATATGGCATACTAGTAGAAAAACCTTGTAAATAAATATCATCATAATAAATACTTTCAGGTTCTAAAAATAATTGATGTCTTTCTTTATCACTAAATCTAACAACCTTATCTTCAATAGATGGACAATATCTAGGACCAATACCTTTAATATCAGTAAGACCTCCATACATACTAGATTTATTCAAATTATCATTAATAATCTTATGAGTTGCAGAATTAGTATAAGTCAAAAAACAAGATACTTGATTTTTATAATCATAATAAACATTATTTTCAAAACTAAAAGTAAGTTCCTTATCATCACCTTTTTCCTCTTTAAGAACTGAAAAATCAATACTTTCCTTTAAAATTCTAGGAGGAGTTCCAGTTTTTAGACGCTTCAAAACAAATCCCATTTTTTCTAAACAACCACTCAAATAATTAGATGGTTTCTCACCATGCGGACCTTCACGTCTACGAGTATCTCCCACTAAAATATCAGCATTTAAATAAGTACCAGTCGTCAAAATAACTGCATCAGCATATATCTTTTCATCATTTTCTAAAACTACACCAATAATAGTATTATTTTTATATAATAATTCCTTTATCAAAAACTCCTTAATATCCAAATTTTCTGTTTCTTTTAAAGTTTTAATCATTTCTTTAGGATAAGTAATTTTATCTGCTTGGGCTCTTAAAGATCTTACCGCAGGACCTTTACTACTATTAAGCATTTTAATTTGAATAAGACTTTTATCTGCGTTTCTTCCCATCTCTCCCCCTAAAGCATCAATTTCCCTTACCAAAGTACCCTTGGCACTTCCACCAATAGAAGGATTACAAGGCATATCAGCAATATTATTAATATTACCAGTAACAAGTAGTGTTTTATGACCCCTTCTTGCAGCTGCAAGAGAAGCCTCACACCCAGCATGTCCACCACCAACAACAATAATTTCATATTTCATACTATCACCTGTTTTTCATGAACTATTATACATTTATTTAAAAAAAAGGACAAGCAAAAGAAACTATATTAAAGTTTCCTAATAAGTATCTCTATTTACCAACACAAAATCTACTAAATAACTCATCAATAAGTTCATCATCATAGTTTTCACCTATAATTTCACCAAGTAAATTCCACATTTTTTTTAAGTCAATTTCAATCATATCCAGAGTAAAACCATTATTAAGTCCATTATTAACCTCATCTACTTGTTTAGATACCTGTTTAAGCAAAGCCAAACTTCGAGCACTAGTTAAATAAGTTAAATCAGAAGTTTCAATTTTACCCAAATTAAATATTTCTTTTATTTTATCCTTAATTCCTTCCATATTAATATCCTTTAAAGCACTAACTCTTACAACATTATGTAGTATTGAAGTATTAAGTTTATCTTCTAAATCACATTTATTCACAATAGCAATGTAATTCTTATTTTTTAATTTATCTAAAATCTTATAATCATCTTCCTTAAGTTCTTCATTGTTATTAAGTACAAATAAAACCAAATCAGCTTTATCTATTAAAGATAAACTTTTTTTTGTCCCAATACTTTCTACCTTATCAGAAGTATCTCTAATTCCAGCAGTATCAATAAGATTAAGTATAATATTATCAAACACTAATGATGCTTCAATACTATCTCTAGTAGTGCCTTGAATATCCGTAACAATAGCTTTTTCTTCTCCAATTAAATTATTAAGCAAACTACTTTTACCAACATTAGGACGTCCCACAATAACAGTATTAATACCATTTTTTAAAATTTCACCACTATTTCCTTCCTGTATAATCTTATTAATCTTTAAATTAATATCCTTCATCATAGCTTTTATTTTAGTAATAGTAACATCCTCTATATCTTCATATTCAGGGTAATTAATATTAACTTCTATATTTGCTAAAACACCCGCAATTTCATCTCGAAGTTTACTAATCATAATTGAAGTCTTACCACTCACTTGATTAATAGCCATATTTCTTGCATCATCTGTTTTAGCATTAATCAAATCAATAATACCTTCAGCTTCAGTTAAATCAATTCTACCATTTAAAAAAGCTCTTTTACTAAATTCTCCAGGTAACGCTAGTCTAGCACCATTCAACAGCAACAATTCCAAAATTTTATTAGTAGTATTAATCCCACCATGAGCATTAATTTCCACAATATCTTCTCTAGTAAAAGTTTTAGGAGATCGCATAATAGACACTAAAACTTCATCAACGCGTACTCCATTATTCACAATATAACCATAATGAATTGTATGAGATGGTACTTCTTTTAAATCTTTACTAAAAATTTTATTTACAATATCAATAGAATTATCTCCACTAACTCTAATAATAGATATAGCTCCAACACCTTGAGCCGTTGAAATAGCCGCAATAGTATCATTCATATAAACACCTCCACATAAATAAATTTTACCTTATTAAAATTATCAAGTCAAACAAAAAAGAAGAAACTAATCTTCCTTAGGTTTTATAACTACACACCTATTTGGTGCTTCACCAACACTTTCAGTCATTAGTTTTTCGTACTTAGCAACAGTTTTATGAACAACCAATCTTTCATAAGAATTCATAGGATCTAATTTAGCAGGTATTCCAGAAAATAAAACCTCTTTTGCAATTTTACGAACTTCAAAAGCAAGATTTTTTTCTTTCTTTACTTTATAATTTGAAATATCTAAATTAATCTTAATATCAAAATTACCAATTTTTGATACAGACTGTCTTAAAATATTTTGAATACTATTTAAGGTATTACCATTTTTTCCAATTAAAGCCGCTACATTATCAGAAACTATAATAACAGAATAGCCATTCTCATTTTCCGTTACTTCAAAAGCAAATTTAGTATTCATATAATACTCTAAATCTTTCAAAAAATTTTTAATATATTCTTTTACTGAATATTTAGTAACTGCGATAACCCTAACTTTTTTAGAATTAAATAATCCTCCATCAGCTTCTTCAAAACAGTAATAAACTTCAGAAACTTCAGCATTTAATTTTTCTAAAGCATTCTTTAAAGCTAAATCCTTATTTTTTGCTTCTAACCTTATTATCTCTAACATTCTTACTCCTCCTAATCAACATTGTTTGAACAATAGTAAATAAACTACCTGTTATCCAATAAATAATTATACTAGTAGACATTATAAATGACATAAAAGTAATAAATATCATCATAATATTCATCATAATTTTCATTTGTTTCTCCTGTTCAGGATTACCAGCATTCATACCAGAATTCATCTTAAACGAGAAGAAAGTAGAAAGTCCTACAATAATTGGTAAAACTATATATGCAATATTACCATTACCAAATGAATTAATAAAATTATTAATAGAAAAACTAGAACCAAACAAAGCATTAAAAGGTGTCATTCCTAAATTAAATAATAAAAATTTACCTTCAAATACCGCTGGAATACGATACAAACTTTCCAAAAATGCAAAGAATAAAGGCATTTGAATAAAAGCAAACAAACAACCAGCCATAGGATTTATATTATACTTCTTATATATAGCCATCATTTCTTGCGCTTGCAGCATTTGATCTTGTTTAGAAGTTTTATTTTTATATTTATTTTGTAGTTTTTGCAAATCTTTATTTGCGGCCTTCATTCCCTCAGACTGCATCGCAGATTTTTTACTAAGTGGAAATATAATAAATCTAATAATCAAAGTAACAACAATAATCGCAATACCATAATTATTAAATAAATTTCCCAGTTTTATAATTAACCAACTTAAAGGTTTAATAAAAAGTGTACTCCATATACCTTCATAACCACCAGAAGAAGGAGTAAATTCAGAACAAGAAGGTAATTCAGAAATATCATAATTTCCTTCCTTTTCATATTTTTCATATGTTTTTAAAACCTTTTCATCTTCAGGTTTACATAAAATATTTGCTACTAAATTTTGTCCAGTAGTATCTTCTCTAACGTTCTTACCATCATTTGTAACATATTTTGTACACCCAGTAAGAGAAAGAGTCAAAATCATAATAATAACAACTAATATTTTTTTATTACGCATTATTGTCCTCCTTTATAATATCTATTTTCTTAAATGCATCAATTAAATTTATTTTCATTTCACTATAATTTTTATATAATATTCCTTTGCCTAATATTATAATACAATTAAAACCATTTTGATAGACATTTTTATCAATAATATTCTTAATTCTTCTTTTATATTTGTTCCTAATAACAGCATTACCTATTTTTTTAGAAACACAT
>CAVHAY010000074.1:0-8290 GCA_963634115.1 Clostridia bacterium
GAGTTATTAAAGATTATGATTTAAATATGCTTTATATATCAGGCCCAGGACATGGAGGAAACTTTTTGATTTCTAATACTTATTTGGAAGGTAGTTATTCTTTAAAGTATCCAAATATTACGGAAAATGAAAAGGGTTTAAAAAAATTATTTAAACAATTTTCTTTTCCTGGTGGTGTTTCTTCTCATGCCGCACCAGAAACTCCTGGATCAATTCATGAGGGCGGAGAACTTGGTTATTCTTTAGCGCATGCTTATGGTGCTGCTTTTGATAACCCAGATCTTATTGTAGCGTGTGTTATAGGAGATGGAGAAGCTGAAACGGGTCCTCTGGCGACTTCTTGGCATTCTAATAAGTTTTTAAATCCTAAAACAGATGGGGCAGTTTTACCTATTCTTAATTTAAATGGTTATAAAATAAGTAATCCCACTGTATTTGCGCGAATGAGTAATAAAGAACTGGCTTGTTATTTTTATGGACTTGGTTATAATCCATATTTAATTGAAGGCAGTGATCCTAAAGTAATGCATAAAAAAATGATTAAGGTAATGGATACTGTTATTATGGAAATAAAAGATATTAAGGCTCTTAAAAAAGAGGCTAGATGGCCAATGATTATTTTAAAGACTCCTAAAGGATGGACAGGCCCTAAAGAAATTGATGGTAATATTATTGAAGGATCTTTTAGGGCTCATCAAGTACCTATTATGATGGATAAAGAGGAACATTTAGGTTTTTTAGAGAAATGGCTTAGAAGTTATAAACCTGAAGAATTATTTGATAGTAAAGGAACGCTTAAAAAGGAAATAAAAAGTATTATTCCTGAAGGAAATAAACGACTTGGCGCAACTCCATATGCGAATGGTGGATTACTTAAAAAAGATTTAATTTTACCAGATTATGAGAAGTATATGCTTAAATTTAAAGGACATGGTACTGAAAAAAATAGTGATATGCTTATGCTTAGTACTTTTATTAGAGATATTATTAAAAACAATCCTCATAATTTTAGAACTTTTTCACCAGATGAAGCGATGTCTAATAGATTATATGGTATGTTTGAAGCTTCGAAAAGGGACTGGCAAGAGACTATTTTACCTAGTGACGATAATTTGAGTAAAGATGGTAGGATTATGGATAGTTATTTATCTGAGCATATGTGTGAGGGATGGCTTGAAGGTTATATACTTACTGGTAGGCATGGTTTTTTTACTAGTTATGAAGCTTTTATTAGGGTTGTGGACTCTATGGTTTCACAGCACGCAAAGTGGCTTAAGGTATGTAATGAGATACCTTGGAGGGAACCAATTGCGTCTTTAAATTTATTACTTACTTCTAATGTTTGGCAACAAGATCATAATGGTTTTACACATCAAGATCCGGGGTTTTTAGATCATGTAGCGAATAAAAAACCAGATGTAACTAGAATTTATTTACCACCTGATGCGAACTGCTTGATTTCTGTATTTAATCATGTTATTAAAACTAATAATTATGTGAATGTTATTGTGGCATCTAAACATCCTAGTTATCAGTGGTTAAGTAAGGAAGAAGCTATTTTACATTGTACTAAGGGTATAGGTATTTGGGATTTTGCATCTAATGATGAAGAAAATGATCCAGATATTATAATGGCATGTGCTGGTGATACACCAACGCTTGAGACAATGGCCGCTATTTCTATTTTAACTAGTGAATTACCTGATTTAAGGGTTAGATGTATTAATGTTGTTGATTTGATGAAATTAGATTCTATGTCTCATCATCCACATGCACTTAGTGATGAAGAATATGATGTACTCTTTACTTTGGATAAACCAATTATATTTAATTTTCATGGATATCCTAAATTAATTCATGAACTTACTTATATGAGACATAATAGAAATATATCTGTTCATGGTTATTTAGAAGAAGGAACGATAACGACGCCTTTTGATATGAGAGTTCAAAATGAAATTGATAGGTATCATTTGGTTATTGATGCGATTTCTCATTTACCATTTGTGCGTAGTAAGGAAATGTATTTAATTGAAGAAATGAAAAATAAACTTGTTCAACATAGTAATTATATAAGAGAATATGGCGAAGATATGCCAGAAATAAAGGAATGGAAGTGGAAGAAAGATATTTAGTCTTGCCACTTTTTTCTTGCTTAATTAATTTAATTATGATATTATTGGTAGCGGAAATGAAGTGATTATATGAGATTACCTAATTTAATGGAAGCAAAAAAAAGAACAAATATATTACCAAAAATTGTTAATTATGAAATAGATGAAAGTTATAAAAATATTGGTAATGGAAAAAGTTATTTTGTTAAGACTTATGGTTGCCAAATGAATGAACATGATACGGAAAATATTAAAGCTATTTTAGAAAATATGGGTTTTCAGGAAATTGATGATATGGAGAAGGCTGATCTTATTTTACTTAATACTTGTGCAATACGTGAAAATGCTCATAATAAGGTATTTGGTATGATAGGTAGAATTAAACATTTGAAGGAAGAAAGACCAGATATTATCGCAGGTGTTTGTGGATGTATGGTTCAAGAGGAATCTATCGCAAATGAGATAAAGAATAAATATAATTGGCTTGATATTGTTTTTGGCACACATAATATAAATGAACTTCCTAGTATTTTATATAAATCTATTACTAATAAGAGATTAGAACTTGAAGTATATAGTATTGAGGGAGATATTATTGAGAAAATGCCAGTTAAAAGAGATAGTAAGTATAAGGCTTGGGTTAATATTATGTATGGATGTGATAAGTTTTGTACTTATTGTATTGTTCCTTATACAAGGGGTAAACAAAGGAGTAGAAAACATGAGGCTATTATAGAGGAAGTAATAGATCTTAAAAATAAAGGTTATAAAGAAGTTACTTTACTTGGTCAGAATGTTAATGCTTATGGCAAAGATTTAGATGATGATTATGATATGAGTGATTTACTTCGTGATACGGCTTTAACTGGTATAGAAAGAGTTAGGTTTGTTACTTCACATCCTTGGGATTTTACAGATGAGATGATAGAGGTAATTAAAAAATATGATAATGTTATGCCTTATATTCATTTGCCTTTACAATCAGGTTCTGATAGAATTCTTAAGTTAATGGGTAGAAGGTATACTAAGGATAGCTATTTGAAATTATTTAATAAATTAAAAGATATTCCTAATGTATCTATTACTACGGATATTATTGTGGGATTTCCTGGGGAGACTATGGATGATTTTAATGAAACTCTTGATGTGGTAAATACTTGTAAGTATGATTCAGCTTTTACTTTTATATTTTCTCCTAGAGAGGGTACTCCTGCTTCAAAAATGCCTGATGATGTAACTTTAAAAGAAAAGGAGCAAAGACTTTATAAATTAAATGATTTGGTTAATAAGTATGCGAAAGAAAATAATATGAAATACTTAGGTAAGGTGGTACCGGTATTACTTGAAGATGTATCTGCAAAAAATAAAGATATGCTTATGGGATATACTGATACTATGAAACTGGTTAATGTATTAGCGCCGGAAAATAAACTTGGAGAAATTGTTAATGTAAAAATTACAGATGTTAAAACTTGGAGTATGGATGGAGAAATTTTGGAATAAGAAGACATTAGTTCTTCTTTTTTTAATTATTTGTTCTGCAAAATTGTAAATTTAGATATATTAATTATTGCTCTTACTATCAATTTTTGATATAATTTATACGATAGGTAGAGTGGTTATATGAATAAAAAGGGACAGGCTTTAGTGGAATTTGTACTTATATTGCCGGTTATATTAATTATTATCATGTCTATTACAACTATAGGTAATTTATATTTAGAAAAATATAAATTAAATAATGATCTTGATATGTGTACAACACTTTATTTGAATGATAAAAATGATGAATTAAAGGCTTATATTATGGAACAAGATATTTCTTTTGATACGTCTGATGAGGGAGAATTTACTGAAATAACTGTATCTAAAGAGTTGGAAGTTTCTATGCCCATACATAATAAACAGGTGATTTCAGCTTCAAAGAAGGTATACAAAGATGAATAACTAAGGTTAGATACTGGTTTTATTTGTTTTATTGATACTGTTTATTGTACTTTTAATTATGTATTTAACAGCACTAGCAAATATTAATACTACTAAAAAACAAATAGATAATAATAGAAAGATTTTAGAATAAGAGGGATATTATGGCACTTAAAGAAGCAAAAGTAATTACGGTAACTTCAGTTAAAGGTGGGACTGGTAAAAGTACGACGGTACTTAATTTAGCGGGCGTATTAGCTTTAGAAAAGACTAAGACGGTAATTGTAGATTTAGATTTATATTCTGGTGTTATTGCGGCAAGTTTAAATTTAGATACAGAAAGAAATATTAATACTTTTGCTTTAGATTTGGCAAATAACAGATTTAAAGCAGTAGAAGATTATGTATATTCTTATAATGAATATATTGATGTTGTAAGTGCCCCAATAGATCCTAGAAATGCTGGTGGGATCAGTTCAAAGGCTATTGCGGTAATAATTGGTAGATTAAAATTTAAGTATGATGTTATTTTAATTGATACTAGTCATGTTTTAAATCGTATTAATTTAGGGATATTTGATATGAGTGATAGTGTTTTATATGTTATGACGAATGATCTTATGGATATAAAGAATATGAAAACTATGATATCTATTTTTAAAGATATGGAATTTAATAAATATAAGGTTATTTTAAATGAGGCTAGATATATGAATACTTCTTATACTAAAAAGACGATTGAAAATTTAATTATGAATTCTATTGAATGTGTTATTCCTAAAAGTTTTTATGTTAAACAAATAGAAAAGTATGTATATAATGGTAAAATTATTACTTTAGATAAATCATTTGATAGGGTATTACCTATTTTTAAGAAAATGTTATAGGAGGTGGAATGATGGCTAGAAGATTTGTTGATGAATTTACATATCAAGAAGAAAAAAAACAGATAGAGATCTCTAACGATTATGATGCTTTTCCTGATAAAGTTTTACTTGAAAAGCTAAGAAATGAAATTATTCAAAGTTTAATAGATAATAATTTACAAAATCATGAAAAATTAGATGATTATGTTAAAAATCAAATTGATAAGATTACTTCGCTTTATGATTTAAATTCATCACAGATGAATTATATATATAATTTAATTGATAATGAAATAAGTGGATATGGTCCTCTAACAGAACTTCTTAAAGATAAAGATATAACTGAGATAATGGTTAATGGTCCTGATGAAATATATATAGAATTAGATGGTCATATTATTAGAGATGAAAGTGTTAGTTTTGTAAATGATGATCACATAGTTAGGGTTGTACAAAGAATGGTTCAGCCACTTGGAAGAAATATTGATGTTGCTCATCCAATGGTAGATGCAAGGCTGGAAGATGGTTCTAGGCTTAATGCTATATTACCACCCCTTTCTTTGAATGGTCCAGTTGTTACTATTCGTAAGTTTAAAAGGGAACTTGCGAATATTGAAGATTTTTTAAGATCGGGAACTTTAACTCCTTATATGGCAAGATTTTTAGAGGCTGCGGTTGAAGCTAAACTTAATATATTAATTGTTGGTGGAACTGGTTCTGGTAAAACTACACTACTTAATGTATTGTCTTCTTTTTGTAAGAGTGATGAGAGAATAATTACTATTGAAGATGCGGCAGAACTTAAACTTAAACAAGAACATGTTATTTCTTTAGAAACTAGAACTAAAAGTTATGAAGGAAAGGGTAGTATTACACTAAGAGATTTGGTAATTAATTCACTTAGAATGAGACCTGATCGTATTATTGTTGGTGAAGTTAGAGGTAAAGAGGCTTTTGATATGCTTCAAGCTATGAATACTGGACATGAGGGTAGTATGACAACATTACATGCGAATGGTAGAAAAGATGCCTTAAATAGGCTTGAAACAATGGTATTAATGAATGGTATAGAAATTCCAGTAATGGCTATTCGTGAATATATTGAGTCCGCTATTGATATTATTGTCCAAACACAAAGATTTTCAGATGGTAAGAGGAGAGTTTCTAGTATTTCAGAAATTACAGGAATGAAAGATGGAGAAATACTTCAAAGTGAAATATTTAAATATAAACAGACTGGTGTATCTGATACAGGGTCTGTACTTGGTGAATTTTTAATGTATAAAAGAATTCCTAAAGTTTATTCAAAAATTAAAACTAAGGGTATAACTACTTTGGAAGGAATATTTGAATAGAAAGAGGTGATATAGATGGCAATAGGTTTTGATATTTTAAATACTAATAAACCAGTTAATGATACACTTGTGGTTAATTTTTTGCCATCTACTGATACTATTCAATATTCTTATAAATTATATAAAGATGATAATGTTATTAAAAATGAAAATGTTAATAATAATCAAGGTATACATTTTTCTTTAACTGATACAGGTAATTATTCTATAGAAATATCTACTACATCAAATGATGGTACATTACATAATTATACAAGTGGTTTATATCAAATAGATAAAGAAAAACCTGTTATAACTGCTCCTGATGAAATTACTATTACTAGTAAGGATCAAAGTATTGATGTTACCGCAACTGATAATGTGGATGGGGATATTACTTCATCTATTACAAGTGATATTTCATCTCAAGATATTTATAATAATGGTACACATACAGTTACTTATGTAGTTAGTGATGAAGCTGGTAATACTACTAGTAAAAGTGTTTATATAAGTACCGAAATAGCAGGTAATTATTTATTTGTAACACAAGTAGTTATTGTTATATGTTTAGCTTTTTTGGTTCTTTTAATAAGTAATTTCTTTAAAATTATTCGTCTTGGAAAAAGAATAGAATCATTTACTATAGAACCAATTAAGACTAATAATATTCCACTTGCTAATAGAATTCTTATTCGTTATAGAAATATTTTAGATAAATTTGGAAATTTATTTAATAAATCTACTTTTTTTAAGAATTATGCAAAAAGATTTGATAAATATACGGTTATAAGTGTTTTACATAATTCTGGAATGGAGATTATTTGCGGTAAAATAATTACAGCTATTTTATTTGTATTATTAGTAATATTAAATAAAACACTTAGGTGGGAACCTTTTGAAATATATGATTTTGTTTTACCATTTGTTTTGGGATATTTTGTACTTGATATTATATATTTTGTAAAATTTAAAAGATATAAAGTAAAATTAGAAAGTGACTTTTTAGCGGCAATTACTGTTATGAATAATGCTTTTAAAGCAGGCAGAAGTATTTCCCAAGCAATTGATATAGTAAGTCATGAGGTAGTGGGTCCTATTGGTAGTGAGTTTGAAAAGATGAGTTTAGAACTTTCTTATGGACTTGGTATGGATGTTGTTTTTAAAAGATTTGGAGAACGTATTAAACTGGCAGAAGTTAGTTATTTAACTGCATCTTTGACTATTTTAAATAAAACTGGTGGTAATATTACTGAAGTATTTGACTCTATTGAAAAAAGTTTATTTAATAAAAAGAAACTTAGATTAGAACTTAGAACACTTACGGCAAGTTCAAGACTTATTATTTATGTTATTATTTTTATGCCACTATGTTTTATAATATTTGTTAATGTTATATCTCCTGGTTATTTTGATCCTTTCTTTAATACAACGATAGGAAATATATTACTTATATTTATGATAATATTTTATATTATATTTATCTACTTTGTTAGAAAAATAATGAAAGTGGTGATATAATGAAGAAACATTTAAATAAGATTTATAATAAAGATGAAGCTTTAAAGTTAGAAAAAGAAATTATTTCTTTAGGTAAGGACGCTAAATTTACTAAAGAAGAATTTCTAAATACTAGACTTTTTACAACTATTTTTATATTTGTTATAGTACTATATGTATTTGATAAAGGATATATATATGCTCCTTTTATATCAATTGTTTATTATTATTTATTTCATTATATATTTATAACTAAAAAAATTAATGAGAGAATATTAAAATTAGATAAGGAAGCAATTGAATTTTTTGAAATTTTATCTCTTACACTTGAATCTGGTAGAAATTTAGAACAATCACTTAGAGTTACATCTGATAATGTATCATCTGAATTATCAGATGAATTTAAAAGAGCTCTTTGTGAGATGGATTATGGTAAATCACTAATGGAAGCACTTTATAGTATGAAAGAAAGAATTCCATCTAGCGCAATTAATAATATTATTTTAAATATTATTGAAACAAATAAATTTGGTAATAGTATTTTAGATAC
>CAVHAY010000075.1:0-4609 GCA_963634115.1 Clostridia bacterium
CAGTGTAATAATTTTTTAATATTTAAAATGCATCATCCAAGAGATGTTGAGTATATAAGATCAATGGTTCCAAATATTACTGAAGAAATAGTAAAAAGATTGAAAGTTTTACAACCTGGAAATTGTATTGCTTTTGGTAATGCTTTTAATGTACCAGTGTTGATAAAGATGGATAAACCTGATCCTGCACCATCAAGTGATAGTTGTGATATTAGTGCGACGTGGTTTATTGATAGGAAACAGCAATAAGTATAATTATATAATAAAAATATGGAAGTTTTATGATGGTGAAACTTCTATATTTTTTGAAATTTTGTTAAAATTATATTTAGTGTTAAAATTATGATGGTGATACTATGAAATATATAAATGATTTTTTAAATTATTTGGAATTTGAAAAAAGAATGTCAGTTAATACTATAAAAAATTATAAAAATGATTTGTTAGATTATTATGAATTTCATGGTATTTTAGCGACTGATGTTAATGCTGTGAGATCTTATCAAAAATATTTAGCTGATAAAAAGTATGAAAATTCTACTATTTTAAGAAAGATAAGCTCATTACGTAGTTTTTTTAAATATCTAACAGTTAAGGGGATAATAAAAGATAATCCTATGATTGTAATTAGTAATCCTAAAAAAGAAAAATTATTACCTAATTATCTTAATTATGATAATGTAGAAAAATTATTAAATGCTCCAAATACTAAAACAGATATTGGGAAGAGAGATGCTCTTATTTTAGAACTTCTTTACTCATCTGGTATTAGGGTTTCTGAACTTGTAAATATAAAGATTAAAGATATAAATAATGATGAAAAAACTATTTTAATTCATGGTAAAGGTAATAAAGAAAGATATACATATTATGGTTCAAAATGTGAAAATTTAATGGATGATTATATAAAAAATGTAAGAAGTAAAATGGTTCCAAGTGAGTATTTACTAGCAAATAATCATGGTGGACATTTAAATGATAGAGTAATTAGAATGATTGTTCAAGAATATACTAAAATAAGTGGTATAAATGTACGTGTAAGTCCACATACTTTAAGGCATACTTATGCAACACATATGTTAAATGGTGGGGCTGATTTAAAGAGTGTTGGTGATCTTTTGGGACATGAGAATTTATCTACTACACAAATATATACTCATATATCAAATGAAAGATTAAGACATATATATTTAAAGGCACATCCTAGGGCAAAACGTTAATAAGTAAAAAAACTTATGATACATATAGAACATAATTAAATAATTTGGTATAATATCAATATAGAATAAAGAGGCGATAGAATGAAAAAGTATGTATACCTATTTAATGAAGGAAATAAAGATATGAGAAATCTTCTTGGAGGGAAAGGCGCTAATTTAGCTGAAATGACTAATATGGGTTTTCCTGTACCAAGAGGTTTTACTATAACAACAGAAGCGTGTACTAACTATTATAAATCTGGAGAAGAATTAAATAAGGCGATAGAAGAAGAAATATTAAATAGTTTAAAAAAACTAGAAGAACAGACTTCTAAAAAATTAGGTTCTACTGAAAACACATTACTATTATCAGTTAGATCTGGTGCGCCTATAAGTATGCCTGGTATGATGGATACTATTCTTAATTTGGGTTTGAATGATAAAATTGCTAAAAGTTTATCTAAAGATGAAGATAGTATTCGTTTTATATATGATTCTTATAGAAGACTTATAATGATGTTCGCAGATGTTGTAAAGGATAAAGGTAGAGATAAATTTGAAGATTTAGTTGCGAAAGTAAAAAGTAAAAGAAAAGTTAGTAATGATATTGAGCTTTCTGCTGAAGATATGTATGGAATTGCTATGGAATCTAAAAAAATATATAAAAAAATTGTCGGTGAAGATTTCCCAGAAGATCCTAAAGTACAACTTATGGAAGCTATTAAAGCTGTTTTTCGTTCATGGAATACTGAGAGAGCTATTGTTTATCGTAAAATGAATGATATTAGTGATAATTTAGGAACGGCTGTAAATGTTCAAGAGATGGTTTATGGTAATCTTACAGATTCATCTTTTACTGGTGTTGTATTTTCAAGAAATCCTGCGAATGGTGAGAATGAATTATATGGTGAATATTTAGAAAAAGCTCAAGGTGAGGATATTGTATCAGGTGCTAGAACACCAAAACAAATTATTGCGATGCAAAGAGATTGCCTTAATGTATATAAAGAGTTAAGTGGTATTGCTAAAATATTAGAAAAGCATTATAAAGATATGCAAGATATGGAATTTACGGTAGAAAATAATAAGTTATTTATTTTACAAACTAGAAATGGTAAAAGAACTACAAAAGCGGCATTAAAGATTGCTGTTGATATGGTAAATGAAGGTATATTAACTAAACGTGAAGCATTAATGAAGGTTGATCCTGATAAAATAGGAGATTTACTTCATCCTACTTTTGATGAGACGGCTTTAAAGACTGCTAATTTATTAACGACTGCTATCGCAGCTTCGCCTGGTGCGGCAAGTGGGGCTATTTATTTTACTAAAGAAGATATTATAAATGCTAAGAAAAATGGTATTAAATCTATTCTTGTTAGAACTGAAACTGCTGCTGAGGATATTGAAGGCTTAATGAATAGTGAGGGAATATTGACTGTTCATGGGGGAATGACATCTCATGCTGCTGTAGTCGCTAGGGGTCTTGGTAAATGCTGTGTATCAGGTGCTAGTGAAATAACTATTAATCAAAATAAAAAAGAAATGTATGTAGGAGGTAAAACATTTAAAGAGGGTGATGCAATTTCTTTAGATGGTACTACTGGAAAAGTTTATGAAGGAATGATTAAGAAAGCTCCAGTAACTACTAGTATTGAATTTGATACTTTTATGTCATGGGCTAAAAAAATAAAAAAATTAGAAGTAAGAGCTAATGCGGAAACAGTGAGAGATGCTAAAATGGCACTTACTTTAGGTGCAGAAGGTTTAGGATTATGTAGGACAGAGCATATGTTTTTTGAAGATAAAAAGCTTCTTGCTATAAGAGAAATGATAGTCGCAGATACTCCTTTAGAAAGACAAAAAGCCTTAGAAAAAGTTTTACCATATCAAATAGATGATTTTGTTAAATTATTTAGAATAATGAATAATAAGGTGGTTACTATTCGTTATTTAGATCCACCTTTACATGAATTTTTACCAAAGACTAAAGATGAATTATCAGCACTGGCAAAATCATTAAAGATAACTGATAAAGAAATGCAAAAAAAGGTTGATAATTTAAAAGAATTAAATCCAATGATGGGACATCGTGGATCAAGGCTTGCTATAACGTATCCGGAAATTGCTGTTATGCAAACTAAAGCTATTATAACAGCTACTATATTAGCTATGAAGGAAGGATATAGTGTACATCCAGAAATAATGTTACCTCTTATTGGTGATACAGCAGAGTATACATATTTAGAAGATGTTATTATTAAAACGGCTAATGAAGTTATGAATGAATATGATACAAAAGTAAATTATAAAATAGGTACTATGATAGAAATTCCAAGAGCTGTTGTTATATCTGGTGATCTAGCAAAATCAGCACAATTCTTTAGTTATGGTACTAATGATTTAACGCAAATGACTTATGGTTTTTCTCGTGATGATGCGGGAACGTTCTTAAATGATTACTATGATAAAAAAATATTTAAAACTGATCCTTTTAAAACTATTGATACTGAAGGTGTTGGTAAACTGATTATGGTATCTTTAAGACTTGCTAGAAAAGTAAATCCTCATATAGAACTTGGTATTTGTGGTGAACATGGGGGAGATCCTATGAGTATTGAATTTTGCCATAAGATAGGCCTTGATTATGTAAGTGCTTCTCCATATAGAGTGCCTACTGCTATACTAGCGGCTGCGCAGGCTGCTATTAAGTTAGAAATGCAAAAGTAGAGAAATATCAAAAATTATTTGAAGCTGTATAATCATTACAAATGATGATATTACAAGGTATAGAAATGACATACCTGAATGTAAAAATATAGTTATTAAAAAATTACTTATTCTTGATGTTTATATATAATTTTAAGACTGATATGACTTTTATGTCGCAATTTCAGTCTTTTTATGTGAAAAAATAAATATATGCAATAGATGTTTGGAGGTATAAAATATGTGATTAATATATACAAAACCCAAATTAAGGAATTTATCATAGTAATCAATAATTGCATTTGTAAGACAGTTCAGATTTTTAACATAGGATAAATTATTAGAATTAACAGACGAGATAGAAGTTGATACTTATATTAAAAATTATACTGATGAAGAAACAAGTATATGTAGGGTAAATTCAAATATTTATAGATAAAAGATACTTTCATCTGAAAAAAATATTTGCTTATAAATTGAATTAAATAATCTTGGCTTTCTTGATAGTATTAGAAAAGTCCATATTTGTGTTATAATATAATTAATTGAGGGGGTGTTCTATGTACTTATTAGAAGAAATAAAAAAAATAATAAAAAATAATTCTAAGAAAATTTCTATCTTTGTAGATATGGATGGAGTGGTAGCGGATTATAGATTTGGAGAAGGGGAAAATATAAAAAATAATAAACCAGGATTGTAT
>CAVHAY010000076.1:0-2544 GCA_963634115.1 Clostridia bacterium
ATTATACAATACTTTAGAAAAAAAGAAAAGAGTATTGAACTTTGTCAACACTCTGGCTATAATGAAGTAAATTCATTATAGTTTTTTCGACAAAAAATTCATAAAAATCATTTTATACTTATGTAGGGTGATTAAATGAAGAAATATATATTTCCTGTAATATTATCACTAACAATAGGGACATTTCTTTCTTATTTAATGATAAAAAGTTATGATAATGCATCAGCAGTTACCATATCAAAAGACGCTGAAAAAGTATACTTTATTCAAAGAGGGGTTTATTCAAATAAACAAAATATGATAAATAGTATGAATGAGTTTTCTAATTATGTATACAGTGTTGAAGATAATCAGTATCATGCCTATATAGGTATAACTAAAACTAAAACCAATGCTGATAAGATAAAACAAATTTATGAACAAAATAATCTTATTACATATATCGTAGAAAAAAATATAAATAATAAAGAGTTTTTAACTATTTTAACTCAATATGATGATGTTCTTTCAAAAACAGATGATATAAAAACCATAAAAGTTATTGAAAATCAGGTAGTAGCAAATTATAAAGAAACCATAAAATAATAAAGCAGAAAGGATTATATGACTATAAAAATAAAAGATTTACCACTAAATGATAGGCCAAGAGAAAGATTAATTACCAAAGGCGCTAAAAACTTAAGTAATGAAGAATTACTTGCTATAATATTAAAAACAGGTACTAAAGATACTTCAGCTAAAAATCTAGCTGCCCAATTACTAAAATATTTAGGTAAAATCACAAATCTCAAACACATAACATATCATGAACTACTGCAAATAAAAGGCATAGGGGAAGCAAAAGCATGCCAGCTTCTATCATGCGTAGAACTTGCTAAAAGAATTAATCAACAAATAGAAACACTCCAAGGCCAAAAATTTACAAATCCCAAATTAATATTTGATTATTATAAAAATATTGTTTCTCATGAACAAGAATCATTTTATTGTGTATATCTTAATGTATCAAAACAAATAATAATGGATAAAAAAATATTTATGGGTACATTAAACAAAAGTTTAATACATCCAAGAGATATATTTAGAGTAGCCTATATTTTAAATGCTCATTCCTTTATATGTATCCATAATCATCCATCTGGAAGTTCAAAACCTAGTAAAGAAGATGAAATAATCACAGGTAGATTAAAATGGATAGGAAATATTATGGGAATACCATTAGTAGATCATGTTATAATTGGTAAACAGAAATATTATAGTTTTTTAGAAAATAACAAAATTTAGTTTCATTTATGAGAAAAATATATTATAATAAAACAGGTGGTTCAAATGTATAGGAACAAAGAATTTGATAAAAGATATTTAATCATAATAATAATATTAATAATTTCTCTTTTACTTGTTATTTTATCAGTTGCTTTAAAAAAAGATAGAAATCTAAATTCTGTAGAAAAAATAGTAAAAGATACTGGAACATTCATTGTAAATGTATTAGGTGCCCCAGTAGATTTTATTAGTCATAAAATAACTGAAACTAAAGAAAAAAATGACATATATAATAAATATAAAAAACTAAAATCAAAAGAAGAACAAACAGAAAGTTTAATTGCCGAAACAAATAATTTAAAACAAGAAGTAAAAAGTCTCAAAGCAGCTTTAAATTTAAATACTACTTTATCTGATAAAGTTTATAAAAACGCTACTGTAATTAATAGAAACATAGATTATTGGTATGATGAAGTAACCATTGATAAAGGTAAGAAAAATGGCATTGAAAAAAATATGGCTGTTGTAAATAATGATGGATTAATTGGAACAGTTACCAAAGTAAGTAATCATGTAAGTACTGTTAAATTATTATCTTCCAAAACTTTAAGTGATAAAATAAGTGTAAAAATTAATGTTGGAGATACTTATGTTTATGGTCTAATATCAAAATATAATTATAAAAAAAATACCTATACTGTTGAAGGAATAAGCGAAAATGTTGAAATACCAAAAGGAGCAGAAGTTGTAACTACTGGTATGGGAGATGTTTTTCCAAGCGGATTATTGCTAGGACATGTTAAAAAAATATCAACAGATAATTTTGATTTATCAAAAGTGGCTGTGGTAAAAAGTTCAGTTAACTTTGATAATATTGAATATGTTGCTGTTTTAAAGAGGGTAGAAAAATGATGAGTATTATAATAATAATTATATCATTTGCCCTTGACAGTATTATTTCCAATGTCATAAATAGTCATGGCTTATTTATGCCTCTTTTTACCCTTATGAGCCTAATAATTGTATATCCCTATTATAATGGAAATAAAATATCTTATTATAAAACTACTTTTGTAACTGGATTATTTTATGATCTTATATATACAGATACCATATTTGCCCATGCTATTATATTTACTCTTATAGCTTTTGTAATTGCCAAATTAAATATTTTACTAGCAGGTAATTGGTTAAATGATACTATTATTGCCATAATTTGTATAATAATATATAGACTTGTTATGTATGGTCTTTTATTAATAAATGGTAATATAGAAC
>CAVHAY010000077.1:0-2625 GCA_963634115.1 Clostridia bacterium
TTAAAAATATATTTAGATTTTTTATATTCATCAATTGTTTTAAAAAATAAAAAAATAAAAATAAGTAATAATAGTAAATTAAAATTCATTTTAAATAAAAATATAATAATAGTAAATAAAGAAATATAAATAGTTAAAATATATGATCTTTTAAAAGATATAAATTTATTTAAAATTATATTTAAAAGTTTTGCGCCATCAAGAGGATGAATAGGTAAAAGATTAAAAACTAAAATCATCTTACTATAATTTACAGCCAATAAATCTTTACTAAAAGTATAAAAAATAATGGTCCCAAGTATTTGAAAAATTGGTCCCATAATTAAAATCATAAATTCTTCGTTTAAAGGTCTATTAATTTTTTCATTAAATATAGTTATACCTCCAAATGGAAGTACAATAACTTCTTCTATGTGCCATTTATAATATAATGCAGCACTGATATGTCCTAATTCATGTATCAGTATTATTCCAGTAAATATCAGTAATAATTTTATATTTCCAGTAAATAAACAAATTGCCAAAGTAAAATAATAAAGTGGATGAATACTAAAGATATTTTTTATAATCTAAATACTTCCCATCTTTAGCAAATACCATATATAAATTTGTTCCATTAACAGTACCAATAATTTGATCTTGCTTTATATAATCATAAAGTGATACATTGGTATTTTTTAAATTTGCATACCACACTTCTACTCCATCAGGTCTTTGTACAATTATGGTATTACCATAATTTTCTTTTTCACCTGCATAAATTATAAGTCCCGTACTTTGACTCATCACAGTATAATCATTAGTTACTGTAAGTTTTACGCCATCTTTATATTTTTCCTTATTAGAATATGGAATAGTTTCTTTAGAAACAGTAGTAGAAGTTTTTTTACTAGTAGGAAGTATACCCCCAAAATATTCAGTATATAAAGCATTAAGTCCAGATAAATTGATATTACTATCAAACACTTTACTTTTTAAATCAGGGCAAATTTTTAAAACTATTAAAACAAGTAATAAGATTATAACAAGTATCATAAATTTACTAATTAATTTAGATAATTTATTCAATCCTTGAATATTCTTTTTTTTATTTTTCACTATTATCACCTATATAAATAATATAAACATAATAGGAAATTTAGAACAAATATTATTTTATTATAAAACTTATAAAAAGCTAAATAATTTTTATATGGTGCAGAGGAAGGGACTTGAACCCTCATGAAATTTCTTTCACTACCCCCTCAAAGTAGCGCGTCTACCTATTCCGCCACCCCTGCATGAAAAACAATATTAATTGTTTAACATAGGTAAACCAAGTTCATTACTAATGTCTGCGGTCTGAACAGCTTCTGATTTATTTATAACATTTGCGACTATTTCTTTCTGTTTGCCAGTAACTTCTTTACCAGAGGCATCTTCGATCATAGCGCCTATAACTTTGTCATTTTTATTTGTATAAATTGCGTCATAGTTTTGTCCTGCCAAAAGTATATTACTCAAAACAAGATATTGTTTTTTACCATAAGTACGTAAAGAAATATCTGATTGACTCATATCATAACCTTGTTTGATTAATATAGCAGATAAACTATCTTTATTAGAAACAACATCACTAAAATCAGTATCAAGCACTCCAATAGAAGCATAAAAATCATCAGTATAAACATATAATTTATCTGTAACTGTATATTTTACATCTTCATCAATATCAAAAGAAAATCCATAATAATTTACCTTGCTTATAACTTTTGTTTGAACACTAGCTTCCTCTTTTTGGGCTTCCTCTTCTTTTTTATTATTTATAGAATTAGATATTAATAATAATATTACGAATAATACCACTACTACAATAGCAACTATAATTTTTGGTTCAATTTTCTTTTTACCATCTCCATTATTTTTGCCATCTCCCATATTAATAACCTCACTTTTTAAAATCTTACCACATTTTGGACAAATTGCCACCCCCGGATTAACAGACGTTCCACATCTATCACATATCATAATTATTCTCCTCCATTCAATACTTTAAAATATTCACCAGAATCTAAATACAAGATTCCTTTTTTATTACCAAACTCTTTTATAATATCAACATAATCATTTATTCTAGTAAACTTATCTAAAGTTAAATAAACATAATTGCCATCATTCATTATAATAAGAAATCTTTCAGTATCAACATCATTTGGATCATATTTTATTTCAGACATCCTTTTTATAATTTCATAATCTACTTCATTCATCTTTTGAATAAAACTATCATATAATTTATCAGGTACATAATTAATTAACGTTGGAACCGCAAAATTATCTTTGACGGTAGTTTTATCACTAAGAATTGTTTTTTGTTTAGGAACATAATAAAATAATGGCAAATTTTCATCTATTTCAATATTTACTTTAGTAAGAAAAATCTTCGTAACTTGGGCTTTTTTTATATATGGCAAAGCCTCTAACTTTTTTTTAATACTTAAAGAAGTATTTTGTATACTACTTGGATAGTCATCAAGTTCAGCTGCCTTTATAATATCCCAGTCACTATATAAACTATTACCTAAAACAGTAATTGTTTTTATTTTTAAATTACAAAGAAAAAGTAAAATTCCACCTATAATTAAA
>CAVHAY010000077.1:2697-5219 GCA_963634115.1 Clostridia bacterium
TAATTAAAAGCGTCATAAAAAAGGAAAATATATTTTTAAACTTAATTTTAGTTTTTTTACGCCCGCTTTTTTTTCTAGCCATAAACTTCTCCTTATTCTACATATTCTTGTTCTTGAATTAAATTAATATTATATTTATCTTTTACTTTTTCATTTATCATTATAATAAGTCTTTTTACATCTTCACCACTTGCATTACCTTTATTTATAATGAAATTAGCGTGTTTATCACTTATATAAGCATCTCCGACATGTTTATTTTTTAACCCCAATTCTTCAATTATTCTACCAGCATAATCGCCATTTGGATTTCTAAATACTGAGCCCGCAGAGGGATATTCAAGTGGTTGACTTTCCATCCTTTGATCTTTTCTTAATTTTATAAGATTTAATATTTCATTTTTATCACCGGTATAAAGTTTCATTGTTACAGATAAACAAATAAATCTTCTATTCCAAAAAATACTTTTTCTATATTCAAATAAAAGTTCACCAGACATAAGTGTCTTTATTTCACCAGTTTCGGTATCTAAAACTTGTGCCCTTACTACAACATCACTCATATCACTACCATATGCCCCTGCATTCATATACATAGCGCCCCCAATAGTCCCAGGAATGCCTGCCGCAAATTCAAACCCCGCCAGTCCTTTACTTGCCAGAACTAGTGATAATTTAGGTAAAAAATATCCCGCAGAAACTGTTACAAGTTCACCTTCTATATCAAGGCTATTAAACTTATCTAATTTAATTATTATACCATCATAATCATGAGTAAAAATAAGATTAGAACCATTACCAATAACCTGATACTTTTGGCATTTTTTTATAACTTTCCAAAGTTCTTTTTCATCTTCAGGATAAACAACTTGTTTTATTTTACCCGAAAGTTTAAAAGTACAAAAATCTTTTATATCCGCATTATTTATTGCTTTTATCATCTATAAGTCTCCTTAATTCCTTATATATTATAGAAGCACTGTCATTAACTTGTAATTTCTTAAGATTATCCCTCATACTAGCTCTTTTATTCTCATTATTTAAAACTTCATCAATTAAATCTAAAATTTTATTTTCAGATATATCTTTCTCCTCAAGCATTAAAGCCGCACCATTATCCACCAAATCTTTCGCATTAACATACTGATGATTATTAGCGACATAAGGAGATGGAATTAAAATACTTGGTACTTTTAGTGAAATAATTTCACTAAGAGTAGAAGCTCCTGCTCTAGTAATAACCAAATCTGTTTTCTTTAAAACGCTCGTAAGTCCTTCATAAAAGGGAATAATCTTAACATTATTAGGATGACTTATATTTTTATAATTATCATACTGTTTAGTACCTGTAATAAATAATACCTCATAGTCTTTAGTGGCAAATTTATCAAAACACTTTACAATTTCATTACTAACAGTAATAGATCCTAAAGAACCCATAACTATCAAAACTAGTTTTTTATCATTAGTAAGTCCAAGTGTATTTTTATCAAGAGGTTTTGCTAAAAGAGCATTTTCACTACATGGATTACCAGTCAAAACAGTTTTATTATCTTTAAAATATTTGTTAGAAGAACGGAAAGAAATACCAATTTCATCTACATACTTTGCAAGAAATCTATTAGATTTTCCAGGAATACTATTTTGTTCATGAATAAATGTCTTAAAACCAAGTATACTTGCCGAACGAATAACAGGAAATGTAACATATCCACCAAAACCAATTACAATATCTGGTTTAAATTTCTTTATAATCTTACGGCATTTACTAAAACTTTTTATTAAGTAAAAACCCGTCTTAAAGATTTTTTTCTTATTAAGACCATATATTTCTATTTCGGCATAGGGAATTTTCCTTTTAGGGACAATATCCTTTTCCATTCTGTTATGAGTTCCAATATATAAAAGCTCACTATCTGGTTCCATTTGCTTTATTTTATCTATTAAAGCAAGTGCTGGGTAAATATGACCACCAGTACCACCAGCCGTTATAATAACTCTCATATATCATATTCCTTTCTACCCTACTTCATTATACCATAATTATATTAACTTTAAATAATTTTTATTATTCATCTTTATTTGTAACATAAATTTTACACAAAGCAATGTATATAATCATATATATAATTAGTAAACATATAACTATCATCCAAAAAGGATTATGCCATTTTATATTAAAATATATCAAAAGCATTTTATATAAATTATTATTTATAATAACTACTACTAGAGATGCTAGAACAGATGATTTAAATAAAATTAAAATATTTTCTTTAAGTAAAACATCTTTTAAAATCTTATCTTCTGCGCCAAGACTTCTTAAAATATTCATTTCTTGTTTGCGTTTTTCTAAATTAGAAAATAAACTACTAATAAAAGAAATTATCCCCGTTAACATTACTAGTCCTACAAAAATAAATGTAATTATCCTTACTACTAATAATATGTTTTTTAATTTTTTCTTTGCCATAGCATAGTCAGTATATTCAAAAGAAACACCCTCATATTTTTCTTTTAAC
>CAVHAY010000078.1:0-4121 GCA_963634115.1 Clostridia bacterium
CTATGGTATTGGAACTATATTTTTTTTCATATTTTAATTAATCTAAAAAATCATTTATTTTATTTTGAAAATTATTCATTTTTTACTCACCTACTTTTTTTATTTTATCAAAAAAATAAATGAAAATAAAGTTTTATAACATGTATATAATTATTTATTTTAATATTCTTTCATTGAATTAAATACATATATAAGATATAATTACATAAGAGGAAGTGATATGTATGCAGCCATTAGCGGACAAAGTAAGACCACAAAAATTAGATGAGGTTATAGGACAAAAACATCTTGTAGGAAAAGGAATGATATTATCTAATTTAGTTAAAAATAAAAAGATTTTTTCGATGATTTTGTATGGACTTCCTGGTACTGGAAAAACGACACTGGCATATGCGATTACTACAGAATTAGGATTTCCTTATGGTTTTTTAAATGCAGTTATTAATAGTAAAAAAGATTTTGATGAAATGATATATAAAGCTAAAGAAAATGATAATTTTATTTTAATTATGGATGAAATACATAGACTTAATAAAGATAAGCAAGATTTATTATTACCTTATTTAGAAAATGGTATTATCACTTTAATAGGTATGACTACTTCTAATCCTTATCATTCTATTAATCCCGCTATTAGAAGTAGATGCCAATTATTTGAAATTTTTCCATTAAGTGTTAATGATGTTAAAAAAGGTATTCAAAGAGGTATAAAAGTATTAAATAATATAAAAATTGATAATGATGCTATTAATTATATTGCTTTATCATCTAATGGAGATTTACGCTATGCCTATAATTTACTAGAATTAGCTTATTATGGTTCGTCTGATTATAAAATTACAACATCTTTTTTAGAAAAAATTAATAATAAACCTAATATATATATTGATAAGAAAGAAGATGGATATTATGATGTAATTAGTGCATTTCAAAAGTCAATTAGAGGAAGTGATGTGCATGCAGCATTACATTATTTAGCAAGACTATTAATTGCTGAAGATTTAGATATAATATTTAGAAGACTTTCAGTTATTGCCTATGAAGATATTGGAGTTGCTAATCCAATGATCGGACCTAGACTTAATGCCGCTATTGCGGCAGCTGAGCGAATTGGATTACCTGAATGTGTGATACCACTTGGAGAAATAGTTATTGAAATGGCTTTATCACCTAAAAGTAATAGTGCTCATGATGCAATATATGCCGCTATTAACGATATAAAAAAAGGTAATATAGGTAAAGTTCCAAACCATATTAAAACACATGCCAAAGATTATAAATATCCCCATGCTTACAAAGGGGCATATGTGAAACAACAATATTTACCTGATGAACTTATAGGCAAAAAATATTATATTCCTAAAACTACTAGTAAATATGAAATTAAACTTAAAGAAATATATGATAGAATAGAAAAAATAAGTCAACAATAAGATGACTTATTTTTTTAAGATAAAAAGTTCAAGAGCTAAATATTTATCTACTTTTCCTGATTTTATATTATAATCAATATCAGCAAGTTTTTTTAAATAATTTATTAATGTCTCAGATTTAAACTTTGTACTATTTTGGTTTGCTAATTTAACTCTATATGGATGTATTTTTAATTTAGAGGCTATTTCTTTTTCAGTATAACCTGTTTTAACTAATTCTTTTACTTGATACATAATTCTAAATTGGTTTGCCAGCATTACTATTATTTTAATAGGCTCTTCATTTTGTTTTATCATCTCAAAGTACATTTCCATAGCCTCATCATTTTGTTTATTCACTATATAATCAATTAATTTAAATATATCTACATTTATATTTTTGTGAGTTATTTTAATAATATCTTCATTTGTAATGATATTATCACTTTTATAAAGTTTTAATTTATTTATTTCATTTTGAATTATAAATTCATTCTTCCCTACTCTATCTATTAAAAGTTTAATATTTTCTTCTGAAATTTGATAACCTGTTAATCTATCTATTATATAATTTCTAATATCATTATCATTATTAAACTCTTTAATTTTAGCAATTTTTTTAATCAATTTGACTATTTTTTTACGTTCATCTAATTTTTCGGCATAAACTATAAATATAATTGTGGTACTTGGATTAGGATTATTTAGATACATTTCTAACTTTTCTGTATCTTTAGGACCACTAGATGTAAATATAGTAGCATTTTCCGCAACGATTATTTTTTTATCACTAAACATTGATATTGTTTGGCATTCATCTATAAAAGCATTTAGTCCATAAGTAGTCAGATCTAATTTATTTATACTAAGTTCATCATATGTCTTTAATATATTTTGTACTTCATTTTTTATTAAATAATCCTTTGTTCCATATAAGAGGTATATCATTATATCACCTATAAGTAGTATAACATAAAATCTACTACTTTTAATATTTTATTTTGGAATTTCAAAATAGAATATAGACCCTTTACTAGAACTATTCACACCATATTTATAATTATGATTCTGTAAAATATTTTTTACAATAGATAGACCTATACCTGTACCATATTGATTTCTTTTATGTTTCTTTTTACTATGATAATATTTATCCCAAATATTTTTTATTTCTTCTTTAGGAATACCTTTACCTGTATCTTGTACTTCTACTTTGTATTCTTTTGGATTATCTATAACATTTATTATTACTTTTTTATCTGCACCTGTATAGTTAATTGCATTATTTATTAAATTATATATTACCTGATAAATTCGTTTCTTATCAGCAGTTATATAAGCAGTTTTAGGTGCATTTAAGATAAAAGTATAGTTTTCTTTTTGTGTTAATATATCAAATCTATTAATTATTTGATTTATAACTTCTATTAAATTAAAACTTTCATATGTTAAATTATTATTATTTGTTTGAAGTGCTGATAAATCTAAAATATCATTTACTAGTAGATTTAGTCTATCTGTTTCATTTATAATAGTATTTAAGTTATTTTCTCTTTTTTCTTTATTATCATAAGTTATATCTCTTACCATTTCGGCATAGGCTTTAATCATAGTTAGCGGTGTTTTTAAATCATGTGAAACATTGGCCATTAAATCTCTTTTTAATTCTTCAGTTTCTGATAATTCTTTGGCTGTATGATTTAATGTATCAACTAATTCATTAATTTCATATATGTTTTCATTAGAAGTAAATTTAATATTATAATTACCTTCAGATAATTTTTTAGCATCTTTACTAATTTTAGTTATGGGTTTTGATATTTTATTTGATAGAAAGTATCCAATTATAAGTGCGAGTAAAAGAACGACTATAGTAATTATAAATAATTGACTTTGAAGAATTGGTATTGTTCTATCTAAAGATACTAGTGAAGCATTTAAAAAAGCATATTTTTTATTAGTTAATTTTATAGCATATACTAATGTATCATTTTGAAATTCATAATTAATTAAATTATATTGTTTGCTTTCTAATCCACTATTTATAAAGTCATTTTTAATATCTGAATTTTTATTACCTAATTCTATACAACCATGATTAAAATAAGTACCTTCATATTTATTATTACCATATATTTCAATACATATACCATGTTTCATAGCAATATTTTCTAAGTTTTTTAATTTATTTTTAGAATAATCTTCTTTTAATTCAATTGCGGCTTTTTTAATTTCTTTAGTTTTAGAATATTTATAATAATTATCTAAAAATACTATTTGAAATATCCATATAAATGCAATTATAGTAATTGAAAAAATAGTTAGTATGGTCCAGACTTCGGTAACTAAACTATTTTTTTTAAGGTTTTTAATCTTTTGCCACATATTTGTATCCTATTCCGCGAATTGTTTTTATTAAATCTCTATATTGTTTAAGATTATTTCTAAGCATTTTTATATGAGTATCTACTGTTCTATCATCACCAAAAAAGTCATAACCCCATAATTTATTTAAAAGTTGTTCTCTTGATACAGCAATATTTTCATTTTTTACAAAATAACAAAGTATTTCATATTCTTTTGGTGTGAGCTTTATTTCTTTATTATCTATATATACAGAATGAGCATTATAATCAATTTTAAGTGTTTTATATTCATAAGTATCACTTAAATTATCACCACATCTTGAAAGAATAGCCTTTATTCTGG
>CAVHAY010000079.1:0-3821 GCA_963634115.1 Clostridia bacterium
TCCAAATAAAAATTTACGTTAAAACATTAAAATCAAAAATCATATAGAAAAATAAATTCATTTATAGTATAATAAAAAAGGTGTATAATATGAAATATCCAAACGGAATAAAAAAACATATAAATAACAAAACATTTACCCTAGATAACCATGCCAATAGAGGTATGGCACTAGAAGATGAAATCAACAAAACAAATGAATATTATAGAGATAAAGGAATCGCAATCATTTATAAAAAACCAACTCCAATAAAAATTACCAAAGTCGACTACCCATCAAGAAAAGGTGCGACCATAAAAGAAGCCTACTTTATGACCCCATCTACCACTGATTATAATGGTATATATAAAGGAAAATATATCGACTTTGAAGCCAAAGAAACTAAACAAAGAACATCCTTCCCTTTAAATAATATTCATAAGCATCAGATACAGCACCTAAATGAAATATGTAAACACGGTGGAATAGGATTTTTGATCATTAGATTTACAAACTTAAATAAAACCTACTTACTAACAGAAAAAGATTTAAACAACTTTTTAGAAAATGAAAACAAAAAATCCATTCCCTTATCATATTTTGAAAAGCATGGACATTTAATAGAAGATAAATTTATTCCAAGAATAGATTATATAGAAATAATTGATAAACTCTATATAAAAGGAGGTAAATAATGGAACAAGAATTAAAAAGAATAATACGATTTTTTAGGAAAAGGCCTTATAATCTTGCAGTAATGGGATTAAGCTTTCTAGCATTAATTATAATGAGTATAGTTTTTAATATATTTATAGGTCTTATTTCTTTTATATTGCTAAATCTTGTATGGGTCATTCCTTACATAAATTCAAAAAAAAGTCATATTAATAGTAAGACTAGAGCCATCAATATTGAAGATAAAAAAGAAATTGATAAAAAAATAGAAAGTGATGAGCAAATGAGTACTAAAAATTCACATAAGAAAAAAAGTAAAGGCAGTAAAAAAAATATCGGTAAAAAAATATTAATTGCCCTACTTGGAATTTTCATTGTAGGAATTATTGCCCTAATAATCTTCTTTACCTATATTGCCCTATCAGCGGGTAAATTCGACCCCGATAAATTATATACTAAAGAAGCCAGTGTTTTATATGATAAAGATGGTAAACAATTTGCTAAATTAGGTACTGAAATGCGTACCAAAATCAAATATGATAAAATGTCAGAAGCCCTAATCAACGCTATAATTGCGACTGAAGACTCAAGATTCTTTGAACATAATGGTTTTGATTTACCTCGTTTTCTAAAAGCTTCCTTTGGTCAAGTTTTAGGCCAAAACGCTGGTGGAGCATCTACTTTAACCATGCAAGTATCAAAAAATCAATTTACATCAACCACATCTAGTGGATTCGCAGGTATAAAACGTAAATTTACCGATATATATATGGCTATATTCCAAATAGAAAGAAATTATAGCAAAGAAGAAATAATTGAATTCTATGCTAACTCATACTATCTAGGAAGTGGTGCATATGGAGTTGAACAAGCTGCCCAAACATACTTTGGCAAAAACGCTTCTGAACTTAATATATCAGAAGCAGCTATGATTGCAGGAATGTTTCAATCTCCAGTAACATATGACCCTAACCTAAACCCTGAACAAACAGAACAAAGACGTCAAACCGTTTTAAAATTAATGAAAAGACATAACTATATCACCGAAGATGAATATAACGTTGCCAAAGCAATGACTGTAGATAAAATAGTTAAAAAAGGTAATAGTGCATCTAAAGGTAATACTGAATATCAAGGCTTTATCGATACAGTCGCAGTAGATGTACAAGAAAAAACCGGATATGATCCTTATTCATATTCCATGAAAATCTATACCACCATGGATAGAGAGGCACAAGACTATATAACCGGAATTATGAATGGTGAAAACTATACATGGGAAAATGATAAAGTAGATGCCGGAATAGTCGTTCTAAATACTAAAACAGGTGCCATCACAGCCGTAGGAGCTGGTCGAAATAATTCAGGCGCTAAATCATTTAATAATGCAACTATGATCAAAAGACAAATAGGTTCAACTGCTAAACCACTATATGACTATGGACCTGCTATTGAATATCTTGATTGGAACACTAATCATCCTATAATCGATGCAAAATACACATATAGTGATGGAACCGAAATAAATAACTGGGACGGTGGTTACAAAGGAATTATCACCATAAGAGAAGCATTAGTAGACTCTCGTAATATCCCAGCATTAAAAACATTCCAAAGTGTAGATAACGGAAAAATAAAAACATTCGTAGAATCACTCGGACTATCTCCAGAAATATCAGGTGGAAAATTACATGAAGCCCACGCTATTGGAGGATATACCGGAGAATCACCACTTTCCCTTGCCGCTGCTTATGCTGCATTTGGTAACTCTGGTAAATATAATAAACCTTATAGTTTCACAAAAGTAGTATTTGATAAAAACAACAAAACAACCACCATAAAAAATAAAAGTACTGAAGTTATGGGATCAGATACTGCCTACATGATAACCGATATGTTAGTTGATACAGGTCAATCTGCTCTTGGTAGATATAATAATATAAACGGTAGTCAGTACGCTGCCAAAACTGGAACCACAAACTTTGATGAAAAAACAAAAAAAGCCAATAATTTGCCAGACTCAGCCGTTAATGACTTATGGGTCGCAGGTTATAATGCAGAATATTCAATTGCTGTATGGTATGGTTATGATAAAATATCAGATGGCCATAACTACTTTGGTTCGTCACAAAACTCAAAATTATTTAATGCAGTTGCCAAACATTTCTTTAAATCATCAGTAACATTTACAAAACCAGATACAGTAACAGAAGTAACCGTTGAAAAATATTGTGCAGCTTCATTATTACCAAGTGAAAATACACCAGATTCTATGAAAACAACAGAACTATTTAAAACAAAAAGTAAACCAACAGAAATCTCAAATAGATATGTTAGATTAGATAATGTAACAAGTGTTAAAAGTAGTGTAAATGGCAAAAAAGCAACATTATCTTGGAATGCAATTGGAACACCAGATGGTTTAAATAGTGATTATTGGAGTTCACAAGTTAATAAAGCTTTTAAAATATCTAGTGACCAAAGTACATATTTAAATTATATAATGAATTATAACAACTCCATATTAGGTAGTGTTGTATATAATATATATTTAAAAACAGGAAGTGAGTTAACAAAAATTGCCACAACTAAAGAAAAAAGTGCAACAATAACACTACCAAATATTGATTCCCCTACTTATGTAATAAAAGCCAGTTATTCTGCTTATGCAGGATGCGAAAGTACAGGCACAGAAATAAAAGTAGACTATAAAGCCGCCGCCAATAATGATATTAAAGTTACTCTCGCCGATGGCAAACAAAGAGTAGAAGTTACAGAAGCTGAAGGATATACTGATCCATCTAACCCAGTAAAAGTTACACTTGATGGTGAAGACATTACCAAAGAAGTTGACAGTATAAACGTTACATATAGTAAAAATGGTGGCACTTCTACAAAATACTCTGCTGGAACAAAATTAGAAGAACAAGGAACCTACACATTTACTTATACAGTTTCTTATATAGATCAAAAACTAACAGTAACTAGAACAGTAAAAATAACCGAATAAAAATACTGAAAACAAATTCAGTATTTTTTTTCATTTATATAATTTAAAGCCCTATCAAGAACCTTTTTATCATTATCAAAAGTAACCATTTCTAATGCCTTATTCATAGGTACCCACATAATATCAGATATTTCCTCAAATTGTGGTCTTTCCTTAC
>CAVHAY010000080.1:0-4007 GCA_963634115.1 Clostridia bacterium
TTATAAATGGGCTCAAAAATATAAAGATGATATTTATTCAGAATATATCGCAGTATCTAAAACAGCGGCCTATAAAGCTATAGGATATTTTAACACTAATAAAATTAATTATATTTATAATCCTTATGTTGTAGATAAAACAAAGATTAAACCACATTTATCGCTTGTTTCTACTTTAAGATATACTCCTGTAAAGAGAATTGATAGAATAGAAAAGATGGCTAAGATGCTTGATGAACTACAAATACCTTATACTTGGAATGTGTTTACAGATAAATGGCAGCTTAGTAGTAAAGGTGGTATTGTTTTTAGAAAACCAGTTACTGATGTTTTACCATATGTTCAAATGGCTGATTATTTAGTTCTTTTGAGTGATAGTGAATCATTTTCATATGCCCTTATAGAAGCGCTTACGGTTAATACTAAGGTGATTGTTACTCCTTTTGAATGTATAAAAGATATTGGTGTAGAAGACAAAAAAAATTCTTTTGTTATTCCTTATGATTATTTTAATAATGGTAATGAAAAATTACTGAAAGAAAAATTAATACAAATATATAACTATAGAAATATGAAATTTGATTATGAATATGACTATGATAATTTTAAAGATTATGAAAATGTATTTTATCAGGGTTAGACTTTTTGTTTAGCCTTTTATTTATTGACAAATGATATAAAAAACAATATAATTTGAATAGGAAAAGAGTGATTTTATGTTACAAAAACCAAAAGGCACTTATGATATTTATGGTGATAATGCTAAAAGAATACTTTATTTAAGAAAACTTATTGTAGCTCTTATGGATAAGTATAATTATAATTATTTAGAAACACCAATTTTTGAGGCAAGTGAATTATTTCATAGAGGTGTAGGTGAGACTTCTGATATTGTAAGTAAGGAAACTTATGATTTTAAAGATAGAGGTGAAAGAAATTTAACACTTAGACCAGAGGGTACGGCAGGTGTTGTTAGAGCATATATTGAAAATAAATTATATACTTCTGCGATGCCATATAAA
Organism: Clostridia bacterium; assembly: GCA_963634115.1. Lineage (GTDB taxonomy): Bacteria > Bacillota_I > Bacilli_A > RF39 > UBA660 > Coprosoma. The sequence goes on from CAVHAY010000080.1 coordinate 1,023, forward strand.
ACTTGGTATTTTGGTCCAATGTTTAGATATGAAAGGCCACAAGCGGGTCGTAATAGACAATTTACGCAATTTGGAGCGGAAGTTTTTGGTAGTGATGATCCTTTAGTTGATGCAGAAGTTATTAGTATTTTGGTGAATTTTTTTTCTTTACTTAGATTAAAGGGAATTAAAGTAAATATAAATACTCTTGGAGATAATGAATCTAGAGATAATTATAGAAAAGCCTTAATTGATTATTTTAGGCCTTATTTAGATGAATTATGTGATGACTGTAAAACTAGATTTGAAAAAAATCCTTTGAGAATATTAGACTGTAAAATAGATGGTAAGAGCAATATTATGAAAAATGCTCCTAAGATACATGATTTTTTAAATAAAAAGAGTAAAGAACATTTTGCTAAAGTTAAGGAATATTTAGAAATACTTAATATTGATTATACAATTAATGATAATTTAGTTAGAGGTCTTGATTATTATACTCATACTGTATTTGAAGTAGAAGCTGATATTAAAGGTTTTGGTGCTCAGAATGTTTTAGGTGGTGGAGGTAGATATGATAATTTAGTTGAAACTCTTGGTGGTCCAAAAAACTCTGGTGTAGGTTTCGCTATTGGTATTGATAGACTTTTACTAGCGCTTCAAGCATCTGATATTGATATTTTAGATGAAAATGGATTAGATGTATATGTTTTTCCGTTAAGTGATGAACAAAAAGCATTTTGTTTTATGATTATTAATATGCTTAGAGTGAATGGTTTTAATGTTGATGGTGATTTAATGGGGCGTAATATGAAAAATAATTTCAAAAGAGCAGATAAACTTGATGCAAAATTTGTTATTTTAGCGGGTTCTTTAGAAGAAGAAAAAAATATTGTTACTGTGAAAAATAATAAAACGTTAGAGGAATATAAAGTGAAGTTAGATAATTTGGTTCAGTTTTTAGACCAAAAAATAGATGAAGAATAGTTATGTGAGGATGTGCGAACAACATGAAAGTAAATAATACAAGTTATAATATAAATAATGTAGGTGAAGAGGTTACACTATATGGATGGGTTAATAAAAAAAGAGATTTGGGTGGTCTTATTTTCATTGACTTAAGAGATAGAAGTGGCATTATTCAACTTACGATAAATCCTTCTAGTGATGCTTATAAAATTGCTTTGGATGTTAAAAATGAATATGTTATTAAAATTCGAGGTATGGTTGCAAAAAGAGATAAGAGTAATCCTAATTTAAAGACTGGTGATATTGAGGTTATAGTAAACTATATAGAAATACTTAATGAAGCATTAGAATTACCCTTTAATTTAAATAACACAACTGCTTTAGAAGATACTAGACTTAAATATCGTTATCTTGATTTACGAAAAGATAATTTAAAAAATAATATTATTATTAAACATAAGATTATGAAAACTGCTAGAGAATTTCTTAATAAAGAAGATTTTGTGGAAATTGAAACACCTATTTTATGTAAATCTACTCCTGAGGGGGCAAGAGATTATTTGGTTCCATCAAGAGTTAATAAAGGACAATTTTATGCATTACCCCAATCCCCACAATTGTTTAAACAAATACTTATGATAGGGGGCTTTGAAAAATATTATCAAATTGCTAGATGTTTTAGAGATGAAGATTTAAGAGCTGATAGACAACCTGAATTTACACAAATAGATTTAGAAATGAGTTTTGTAAATGAAAAAGATGTTATGGAACTTACAGAAGGTTTACTTGCTAAGATCTTTAAAGAAGTAAAAAATATTGATATTGAAGTTCCTTTTACTAGAATGACTTATAATGATGCTATGGATGTATATGGTTCTGATAAACCTGATACAAGGTTTGATATGAAAATTAATGATGTTACTTCTTTATTTCATGATACAGAATTTGTTACTTTTAAAAACGCTATTGCAAATGATGAAGTTATAAATGCTATTATTGTAAAAGATGCGGCAGATAAATATTCTAGGAAAGATATAGATAAATTATTTGATTTTATAAAGACGTATAAAGCTGAATCTTTAATGTTTCTTAAATATTGTAATGGTTTTAGTGGTTCTATTGCAAAATTTATTACTAAAGATATTGCTACAAAACTAATTAAAGAGCATAATATTTGTGATAATGATTTAATTTTTATCACATGTGGTAATAAAAAAATAGTTAAAACAGCACTTGGGGCTCTTAGACTAAAACTTGCTAGAGACTTAAATTTAATTGACAATAATAAGTATAATTTCTTATGGATTACTGATTTTCCAATGTTTGAGTATAGTGAGGAAGAGGGAAGATATATTGCATGTCATCATCCATTTACTCAGCCTAAAGATGTTAATTTATTAAATGATAAAGAAAATGCTCTAGCAAGAGCATATGATGTTGTTTTAAATGGTTATGAAGTTGGTGGCGGAAGTATTAGAATACATAAACCTGATATGCAAGAGGCTGTACTTGAAGCATTAGGTTTTAGTAAAGAAACTGCTAAAGAACAGTTTGGTTTTTTACTTAACGCTTTAACTTTTGGAGCACCACCTCATGGTGGTTTAGCACTTGGACTTGAAAGACTAACCATGATTTTATGTGGTACAGAAAATATTAAAGATGTTATTGCCTTTCCTAAAACAACAAGTGCATCTTGTTTAATGAGTGAGGCACCTAGTAATGTTTCTAGTAAACAATTAAAAGAATTGAATATTAAGGTAGATTTATAATTTTACTGTAAAATACATAAATAATTTATTTTAAAGTATTTACAATACTTTAAATAATTGCTATTATTATAGTAGAGTTGCTAGGACGTAGTAATAAATCATAACCAAAAACTATCGTATAACTGTATGTTATACGATAGTTTTTTACCTATTTTAATAGTAAAATGCACCTATCTTAAATTTTTTTATTACTTAAAACGTAATATTTTTGTAAGATACCCCTCAATTATTATCGTATAACATACAGTTATACGTTAATATTGGAAGG
>CAVHAY010000081.1:0-2438 GCA_963634115.1 Clostridia bacterium
AAATAAATCCAACTATTTCATTAATTGAGGAATCAAAATTAAGAAATGTTAAAAAATGTTTATTAATAACTCCGTATAATGCTAAATTAGGAAAAGAAATAGTGAAAATGTTAGAAGATAACGAAATAAAAGTTATTAAAAATATAAATTTAGATTTATTACGTACAGCAGATTATTTTAATTATGGAATAAATAAATTAGAAAATTTAATAAAAGAAAATTACTTAAATGAATATGAAAATATTATTATATCTTGTACAAATTTACCAACAATTAATGTAATAAAGAGCTTAGAAGATAGATTGAATACACAAATTATTTCAAGTAATTCTAGTTTATTTGCGAAGATTAAAAGAGACAATAATATTTAAAGGAGGTAAGCATGACGAGAGAAGAATTTAGAAAGATTATTGATATATGTAGTAATCAGGAAGAAGTCAGAAATGCAGTAAAAAAGAATCATAATGATAACCTATGGTGGCCATTAGAAGTGGAGGATTATAGAAAAAGATTATTGATTGCAGGTCTTTCTACTAGAATTTCTTATAATATGATAGATAGTTATAGAAAAGTAATAAATGATTTAAATAGTTACACTTATGATCAAATTAAAAATATGACGGAAGATGAAATTATTCGTATAATTAAAGGATTAGGATTATCAAATACAAGATATAAATATTTGTCATCAATGATTGATTTTATAGATAGACATGATAATGAAATAGAAACATTATCTAATGACGAATTGATTAAACTAATTGCTGATAATGTTAGTGGTGCGTCTTACAAAGTAGCACAATGTTGTGTTTTATATATAAAAGGATATTATTCGGGTATAATGCCAGTCGATAGTGGTATGAAGGATATGGAATTACCTTGTTTAGGATTTGAACAATATAAAAATGCATTAGGACACGATATTTTAAGAAAAGAGTTAGAAATGCTAGTAAAAGATAATAATATGGAAGAAATAATAAAACAAAATGGATATGAAGAACTTAAAGTAGAAAATTATGATAATGCTACATGGTTTTGCCATTTAGTTCTTATTTATTTTAAACGTTATTTTTGCAATAGACATAATCCCGAAAATTGTCCATTAAGAAATCATGTTGAAGTAAAATGTAAATGCAGGAAATAATAGTTAAAGGGGGAAATTCTAATGTTAATAATAGAAGGTATAGATGGTGTGGGTAAAACAACTTTAGTTGAATATTTACAAAGTTATGGAATGAAAAAATATCATTTTGATTATGATTCAAAAAACATGGACTTATTATCAAAATATATGAAAGTTTTATCATCTAATGATACTGAATTAATACTTGATAGGTCATTTATTAGTGAAATGGTTTATGGACCAGTTATAAGAAATAAATGTAAATTGAGTATTGAAGATTATGTAAAACTATTAGTTGCATATAAAAATGCTGGAACTAAAATTATTTATTTAACAGCACCTAAAGAAGTTTTGTTAAAAAGAAAAAATGATGAACAAAGTGATTATGAAGTTATTACCAATTATTATGAAGTTTTAAATAAAAAATATGATGAGATTATAAAATATTCTTCTAAATTTATAGATGTAATAGTTATAGATACTTATAAAAATAATATTGAACAAGTTAGAAGTCATGTAAAGAAATTGGTGAAAAATGATTGACTTATGTTATGTTGGTAATTCTTCTAATGATAAAATAATTGTAAATAATGTAATTTATAATACATTAGGAGGTAGTTCTATATATTCAAGTTTTTCTTCTAGAGCTTCTTGTAAAGGTAGAGTTGCAATAATAAGCAAAGTGGATAGTGATACATGTTTATTACTAAAAGAAAAACAAATAAAATTTTATGGAACTATCGTTGATAGGATGACAGAGTTTATAATTGATGAATCAAAATCTACCTGTGAATCACAATTTTATAATACAGATATAATTAAATTAGAAACAAAAATAGACATTAATCATTTGCACGTTTCATTAAGAAAAGGTGTTGATATTGAGATGGTTTTAGAGAATGAATTATTGAATTATAACCATCTTTCGATAGATGTAATGATACATAGCGTTGTAGATTTTATTCCTATAATAGAAAAATATGCTTCAAAAATAGAAATTTTATTTTGCAATATTAATGAGTATAATATAATAAAAAAATATGTAAATAATATACCATTAGTAATAGTAACAAATGAAAACAAACCGGTTTTTGCTATAAAGCCAACTAACACGACTAGCTACAGTGTAATTAATAATAAAAATATTAAATCTACTACCGGTGCTGGAGATTCGTTTATTGGTGGTTTCTTGTCAAAATATATAATTAATCAAGATATAGATGAATCTATTTCACAAGGTATTTATAATGCTAGTAGATCTATAGAAAATATAGGGCCTTTATTATCTACACAACCATGTATAGAAAGTATTACA
>CAVHAY010000082.1:0-2510 GCA_963634115.1 Clostridia bacterium
TATATATGGTATTGTTTTAACAATATGGCAATATTTTACACCAATATTTTGGAATATTGGTATGTTACCAGAAAGTTATCAAATTTTCTTTAAATGTAACCCTCTATACCAATTTTTAACTGGTATAAGGGAAGTTATACTTTATGCTCATACACCAACTGCGATTAATATGTTGTTATGTGCATTTTGGGGTGTTGGTATGTTTATAATAGGATGTATTGTTTTTAAGAAAAATCAAGATAAGTTTATATTCTATTCATAGGAGGATGTTATGATTAAAATTGATGATGTATCTATAAAGTTTGATTTAGGTATTGAAAAAGATAAATCTATTAAAATGACTTTTATTAGACTTTTTGATAAGAAAAAAAGAATTCCAAAACCACAACCTTTTTGGGCTTTAAAAAATATTAATTTAGATATAAAAAAGGGTGAGGTTATAGGTCTTATTGGTGCGAATGGTGCTGGTAAATCTACACTTTTGAAACTTGTAAGTGAAGTTATGAAACCTACTAAAGGTAAAATTATAACTAATGGTAGTGTATCTCCTATGATAGAACTTGGAGCGGGTTTTGATCAGGAACTTACGGCTAGAGAAAATATATATTTAAATGGTGCTATTCTAGGATATTCTGAAGAATTTTTAAATGAAAAGTTTGATGAAATTGTTGAATTTTCGGAACTTAGAGAATTTTTAGATGCCCCTATTAAAAACTTTTCATCTGGTATGACGGCTAAATTAGCATTCTCTGTCGCAACAGTTGTTGATCCGGAAATACTTATTGTTGATGAAATTTTGTCAGTAGGAGATATTAAATTCCAAGAAAAAAGCAAAAATAAAATGATGGAAATGATTAAAGGTGGTACTACTGTATTATTTGTATCTCATTCATTAGGACAAATTAAAGAACTTTGTACTAGGGTAGTATGGCTTGATCATGGTTCTATTGTAGAAATTGGTGACCCTATAGAGGTTTGTGATAAATATTACAAGTGGCAAATGGGCGATAAATAGATAGAGGTGTATTATGGAGAAGTATATTCATTATTGTTGGTTTGGTAATAATCCACTTTCAAAACTTGCTTTAAAGTGTATTGATAGTTGGGAAAAGTTTTTACCTGATTATAAAATTATAAGATGGGATGAAAAAAATAGTGATTTAGAAGCTTGTCCTTTTGTAAAGGAAGCATATGAAAATAAAAAATGGGCTTTTGTGGCTGATTATGTACGTACAAAAGCTATTTATGATATGGGTGGTATATATTTTGATCTTGATATGATGATCAAAAAACCTATTGATTTTTTGCTTGATAGTGAAACATTTTTAGGGGTAGAAGATTCATTTATGGTTAATTCTGCGGTATGGGGAGCTAGAGATAAACATTCTTATTTTGCTAAAAAAATGTTAGATTATTATAATAGTGTAGAACATTTTGATACTAATGATATGTTTAAAATGAGTATTCCTAGAATTATGACAAGATTACTTAATGATATGGGCTTTGATCATACTAAAAATGAAATTCAAAAATTAAAGCATGGTATTGTTATTTATCCTAGAGAATATTTTTATCCATTATCTTTTGATTTTAATGATAATGTATTTACTGAAAATACTTGTATGATACATTATTTTGATGCAAGTTGGTTTAATAAAAAAGAAAAGTTTTTAGTTTCACTTAGAAGAAAACTTGGAGATAATGCAGTTAATGGTATGCTTAATTGTTATAAAGTGTGTAAACGCATAGGTGGTAAGGTTATTAAAAAAACTTTATATAAACCCGCTAAACATTTTAAATTAGTTTATTTATCTAATGGTAAATATAATAATGACATTCAAAATACATTACAAAAGATTAATAAAGCAAATGAAATAGTTGTTTTTCATAATCCAGACTGGCTTGGGGTAACAAGTGCTACTATAGAATTATTTGATAAATATAGAGTTCCTTGCGGAGAATTGCTTAGAAAATATGATATTGTAAAAGTTGGTAATACTATTCTTGAAAGAAATATTAAACAAGTTATATTTAGTGCGATGTGTGTTGGTTGGAAAGATTTAGCATATTACTTAAAACGTAAAAATCCTAATATTAAAATTAAAGTATTTTGGCATGGAAGTATATCACAAGTATCTGAACCATATGGTTGGCAAAGAAATATGGAGATTATAGATATGTGTAAAGATGGAACAATATCTGTTTTTGGTACATGTAAGGCATCTTTAGTTAAATTTTATGAGCATTTAGGTATTAAAACTCATTTTATTAAAAATACAGTTAATTTACCAGAAAAGATTAAAGAAGAAAAAAATAAAAATATTACAATTGGTCTTTATTCTGCGAAGAAAGATGACTGGCGTAAAAATTTATTTGGACAATTAGCGGCTGTATCATTAATAAAAGATGTTACTATAGATATTATTCCTTTTGATTCAGAAGCTGCCGAAGTAGCACATAATTTAGGACTTAAAGTTACTGGCGTGAATAAGGCTTTACCGAGAGAAGAA
>CAVHAY010000083.1:0-7596 GCA_963634115.1 Clostridia bacterium
AAATATATGTCTATGCTATCAGCAAAAATGAAGCAAAATTTGCGCAAAGATGGTGCGACAGTATGAAAGAAGCTGACGGTATTTTTGTTTTAGATACCGGATCAACCGATGACACAATAAAAATATTAGAAAAAAATAATGTTCATGTTAAAATAAAAAATATAAACCCTTGGCGCTTTGATACTGCTAGAAATGAATCACTAAATATGGTACCAAAAGATGCTGATATATGTGTGTGTACAGATTTAGATGAGGTTTTAGAAAAAGGTTGGCGTAAAAAACTAGAAAAAATTTGGAATAAAAATATCACTAGATTAAAATATAACTATAATTGGAGTTTTGATAAAAATGGTAATCCGGCAGTAAATTTTTATAATGAAAAAATTCATAAAAGAGATGGCTATAAATGGACTCATCCTGTTCATGAAGTACTAGTATATAATGCTACTGAAAAAATTATAACTACAGATGAAATAACTTTAAATCATTATCCTGATACATCTAAATCAAGAGCATCTTATCTTTCACTGTTAGAACTTTCTGTAAAAGAAGATCCAGAAGATGATAGAAATATGCATTACTTAGGTAGGGAATACATGTATTATGAAAAATATGATAAGGCCATAGAAACCTTAAAAAAACATCTTAACTTAAAAAGTGCTACATGGAAAGATGAAAGAGCGGCCTCTATGCGTTATATTGCAAGATGTTTTGATTATCAGGGAAAAATAAATGATGCCGCTATCTGGTATCAAAAATCTATAAATGAAGCCCCATATCTTAGAGAAGCATATACAGAATTTGCCTTTTTAGAGTATCAAAATAAAAATTATAATAAAGTTATAGAATTAATTAATCTTGCCCTTAATATAAATAAAAAATATAAAAATTATATAACAGAATCATTTTGTTATGATGGAACACTTTATGATTTATTATCAATGTGTTTATATGAAAAGGGAAGAATAAAAGAAGCCTACGCTTATGTAAATATAGCTTTAGAATATGCTAAAGATGATGCAAGATTAATTAATAATAAAAAATATTTTAAAAAGCTATTAAAAAAATCTAACTAATTATAAAAGGGCCACTTTATAAAAATGGTCTTTTTAATTGTTAAAATTAAAATATTAAAATAGTAAGTTAAAACAATGTTTACGCTTTTTATATTTTTTAGCACTTATTTATTGACAGTGCTAAAAAACTGTGCTACAATTAATGTGCATTACCTAAAGAGAATGCTAAAGAGGTGAAAAAGATGCTAAGCCAAAGACAGGAAGAATTATTAAAATTAATTGTTGAAAACTACATAGATGAGGCAAAACCAGTAAGTTCTAAGGCTCTATGTGAAACTATGAATTGTTCAAGTGCAACTGTTCGTAATGAAATGGCAGCCCTAGAAAACTTTGGTTTATTAGTGAAAACCCATACATCGTCAGGCAGAGTTCCTAGTGATAAAGGTTATAGATATTATGTTGATAATATTATGAAACCTAAAGAACTAACAGGAGAAGATATTTTAAAACTGCAAACAATATTTTCAAATAATAATTTAATTTTAAGTGATGTTATTACTAAAAGCATGGAAATAGTTTCAGAAATAACTAACTATACTGCTGTTGTTCTAGGATCATCTTCTATGCATAATAAAGTTGCTAAAATAGAGGTTGTTCCAACAGGAGATAATCACTTTACAGCCTTAATAATTACAGATAAAGGTCATGTTGAAAGTAGGAATATGATTTTAGAAGAAAATGTTAGTGTTCATGATATTAAACAAACTGTAGAACTTATTAATAAATTAATAGTTGGAACTATTCTTTCTGAAGTTAGTAAAGTGCTGGAGTACGAAGTAAAGCCAATAATTGGTAATTATGTAAAACAACATGAAACTTTATATAATGCCTTCTATAACGCATTTAGTGATTTTGTTAGTAAACCAGATATTAAAGTAAGTGGGACAACAAAATTATTAAGTGAACCAGAATTTGATGATGCTGGACGTATTCGAGAAATCTTAGGTAAGTTTGAAAATGAAAATATAATCAAAAACATCAAAGAAACAGATGAAGGTATAAATGTTTATATTGGTAATGAAAATATGATAGATGATGATATTTCTGTTATCAAAACATATTATACTAAAGATGGAGATGAGGGAACAATCGCCATTATTGGGCCAAAACGTATGCAATATGGCAAAGCTGAAGCCCTTTTAAAATACATCAAGGATAATATATAGGAGGTTATGATGAAAGAAGAAAATAAAGAAAAAACAAAAAAAGTAGAAGAAAAAAAAGAAATAAAAGAGCCTAAAGAACATAAAAAACAAAATAAAAAAGATGAAAAGTATGAAAAATTAGAAACTAAAATAAAAGAATTAGAAGAGGCTCTACTTAGAAAAGATGCTGATCTTATTAATTACCGTAAAAGGAAAGATGAAGAAACGCAAAGAATGTTAAAATATTCAAATGAAGATATTGTCAAAGATTTAATTGGTATCGTTGATAATTTTGAAAGAGCTATATCTATGGATGATAATGATTTATCAGATGAATTATCAAAATTTTTAGAAGGCTTTAAAATGATATATTGCCATCTAACAGATCTTTTAAATAAATATGAAATAAAGGCTATAGATGGCACCAGTAAACCATTTGATCCAAACTTCCATCAAGCTGTATTAACTGAAAAAATAGAAGGTGTAGAAGCTGGTGAGGTTGTTGAGGTTCTTCAAAAAGGATATTTACTTAAAGATAAAGTTATTAGACCTGCAATGGTAAAGGTCTCAGATTAAGAAAGGATTTGATATATATGAGTAAAATAATAGGAATTGATTTAGGAACAACAAATAGTTGTGTATGTGTATATGAAGGTGGTGAAGCTAAAGTTATTGCTAATGCTGAAGGAAATAGAACAACTCCATCAGTAGTAGCGTTTAAAAATGGTGAAATTATAGTTGGTACTGCCGCTAAAAACCAAATAGTTACAAACCCAGATACGATTTCATCAATAAAAAGATTAATGGGTACTAAAGAAAAAGTTAAAGCTGGTGGTAAAGAATATACTCCAGAAGAAATTAGTGCTATGATTTTAAGTGATCTTAAAAAAACTGCTGAAAGTTATTTAGGAGAAACTGTTACTAAAGCAGTTATTACTGTACCTGCTTACTTCAATGATGCTGAAAGACAGGCCACTAAAAATGCTGGTAAAATAGCGGGTCTTGAAGTAGAAAGAATAATCAATGAACCAACTGCCGCTGCTTTAGCGTATGGACTTGATAAACAAGATAAAACTGAACAAATACTAGTATATGATTTAGGTGGAGGAACATTTGATGTATCTATTCTTGAAATTGGTGATGGTGTATTTGAAGTTAAATCTACTAGTGGTAATAACAGACTAGGTGGAGATGATTTTGATAAAAAAATTATTGATTATTTAGTTTCTGAATTTAAAAAAGAAAATGGTATTGATTTAACTTCAGATAAGATGGCTATGCAAAGATTAAAAGATGCTGCTGAAAAAGCTAAAAAAGATTTAAGTGGTGTTAGTACAACTAATATTTCTTTACCATTCTTATCACAAGGAGAAAATGGACCTCTACACTTAGATTTATCATTATCTAGAGCTAAGTTTGAAGAATTAACAAGTGATTTATTAGATTCTACATTAGAACCTATCAGAAAAGCTTTAAAAGATGCTAATCTTACTAAAGATGATATTGATAAAGTATTATTAGTAGGTGGTTCTACAAGAATGCCAAAGGTTGCGGAACTTATTAAAAATGAACTAGGTAAAGAAGCATCTAAGAATGTAAACCCAGATGAAGTAGTAGCAATGGGTGCTGCTATTCAAGGAGGAGTATTAGTAGGAGATGTTAATGATATCGTATTACTTGATGTAACCCCTCTATCACTAGGTATAGAAACTCTTGGAGGAGTATGTACTGTTCTTATTCCAAGAAATACTACAATTCCAACAAGTAAATCACAAGTATTCTCAACCGCTGCTGATAATCAGCCTGCTGTTGATATCCATGTTTTACAAGGCGAAAGACCAATGGCTGCTGATAACAAAACATTAGGTAATTTCCAATTAAATGGTATTGCTCCTGCTCCTAGAGGAGTACCACAAATTGAAGTTAGTTTCAATATAGATGCTAATGGTATCGTTAATGTAAAAGCTCAAGATAAAGGAACAGGTAAAGAACAGTCTATTACCATTACATCATCAGGAGCGTTATCAGATGAAGATATTGATAAAATGGTTAAAGAAGCTGAGGCTAATAAAGAAGCTGATGAAAAACGTAAAAATGCCGCAGATACCAAAAATGAAGCAGAACAAACAATTTTCATGACTGAAAAAGCTATAAAAGAACTTGGTGATAAAATAGATGCTAAAGATAAAGAAAAAGCTGAAAATGAAATTAAAGAATTAAGAGAAGCTTTAACAAAAGATGATATTGATAATATCAAAAAGAAAACTGAAAAATTAAATGAATCAGCAATGAATCTAGGTGCTAAACTTTATGAAGGAGCAAATGCTGAAAATACTGCAAATGCTAGTAATGATGCTCCAAAAGATGATAATATTAAAGATGCTGAATATGAAGAAAAATAAACATAGAAGTTCTAGTAACCTAGAACTTCTATCTCTATAAAAGAAAGGATAATAAATGGATAATAAACTAAGAGAGGAAATAGAAGAAAAATATAAATGGGATTTAAGTAGTATATATAGTAGTATTGATAAGTTAGAAGAAGATTATAAAAAAATAAAAGATGAATTAAAGAATCTTGCTAGTAAAAGTGATAGTTTCTGTAGTTCTGGTGAAAACTTATATAACTTCTTAAAATTAGATGATAGTATAACTATCATTCTAGAAAAAATGTGGACTTATGTTTCACATAATTATGATACTGATTTAGCTAATAATCAAAATCAAATGTATAAAGAAAAAATATATAATTTATTTGAAGAATATGAAAATGTAACCAGTTTTGTATTACCTACAATACTAGAACATGAAGATGAAATAAAAGAGTTTTATATAAAATGTCCTAAATTAAAAAAAGAATATTCCTTCGCATTAGAAACAATTTTGAGATTTAAACCACATACTTTAAACAAAAAAGCCGAAAAAATTGTTTCTGTTTTAAGTCCAGCTATTGCCAATACTGGCGATATTGCCAGTATGTTAATAGATTCAGATATAAATTTTGGTAAGATAAAAGATGAAGATGGGCAAGAAGTAGAACTTACAGATACTAATTATGTTACTTTTTTAGGTAAAAAAGATAGAAATGTTAGAAAAGACGCTTTTTATACTTTATATAAATCATATAAACAGTTTAGTAATACCTTAGCGTTATCACTTGCGGATGAAATAAAAAGAAGAGTAGCACTTGCTAAAGTTAGAAATTATGAAGATGCTTTATCCGCAGCTTTATATTCAGATAATATTTCAAAAACTGTATATGATAATCTTATTACTACTGTAGGTAATAATTTAGAACCATTATATGAATATTATAAAGAAAAACAAAAGTTATTAGGATTAGATGAAATGCATATGTATGATGTATATGCAGATGTAGTAGAAAAAACTAATACTAAATATACATATGATGAAGCCAAAACTTTAGTATTAGATGCCTTAAGTGTTTTAGGTGATGATTATATTACAAACCTCAAAAAAGCCTTTACTGATGGTTGGATAGATGTTTATCCAAATAAAGGTAAAAGAGGTGGTGCTTATTCTGGTGGTAGTTATTTAACAAATCCATATGTTTTACTTAATTATAATGGTACATACCGAGATGTATCTACCTTAGCGCATGAATTAGGTCATTCAATGCATACATATTATAGTATTCATAATAATCCTTATCAGTATTCAGATTATAGAATATTTGTTGCCGAAGTAGCGTCTCAAGTTAATGAATTATTGCTTAACAATTATATGCTAAATAAAGTAAAAACTAAAGAAGAAAAACTTGATATATTAAATCAAATATTAGATCTTTTTAGAGCCTCAATTTATAGACAAACTATGTTCTCAGAATTTGAAGAAAAAATCACCAAAGAAAATGAAAATGGGGAAATATTAACCGCAGATAAAATGAATACTATATATTATGATTTAGTAAAAAAATACTTTGGTAATGATGTAGTAATAGATGAAGAAATAAAATATGAATGGTGCCGTATACCACATTTTTACTATAATTTTTATGTCTATAAATATTCAACAGGTCTGGCTGCTGCTACTTACATAGTAAATAGAATAATAAACAAAGAAGAAGGCGCAGTAGAAGATTATTTAGCATTCTTAAAAACAGGTGGTAGTGATTATCCATTAAATGAACTTAAAATTGCGGGAGTAGATTTAGAAGATCCTCAAGTTATAGAAAATGCTCTTAAAACTTTTAAAAAATATTTAGATGAATTTAAAAAAATAGTTAGGTAGTGATGAAATGAATAAAAAAGATTATTATGAGATTCTTGGTGTAGATAAAAATGCCAGTAGTACTGAAATAAAAAGTGCATTTAGAAAACTTGCTAAAAAGTATCATCCAGATGTTTCTAAAGAACCAGATGCTGAAGAAAAATTTAAAGAAGCTCAAGAAGCCTATGCTGTTTTATCAGATGAAAATAAAAGAAAACAATATGATCAGTATGGTCATGCAGCTTTTGATAATAATGGTGCTGGTTTTGATTATTCAAACTTTGATTTTTCAGATATTTTTGGTGATCTATTTGGTGGTGGCTTTAGTAATTTTGGTTTTGGTGACTTTGGTAGTAGTAGATCATCAAGAAAAACCAAAGGTAAAGATGTCTTAATAAAAATAGACTTAGACTTTGAAGAAGCAGCCTTTGGTACTAAAAAAACCATTACATTAGATTTAAATGATAAATGCTCAAAATGTGATGGTGAAGGTGGTTTTGATTCTAAAGTTTGTGATAAATGTCATGGTTCTGGTACCATTACCATGCAACAACAAACAATTCTTGGAGCTTTTATGACTAAAACCACTTGTGATAAATGTGAAGGAACAGGAAAAACCTTTAAAAGAGAATGTTCTTCCTGTCATGGTACAGGAAGAACAAAAGCTACCAAAAATTTAGAAGTAAAAATTCCCGCCGGTGTAGATACTGGTAATCAACTTAGAATTGCCGGTAAAGGTGAAGCTGGACTAAACGGAGGACCAAATGGAGATGTTTATCTAGAATTTTATGTTAAAAATCATCCAATATTTGTAAGAGATGGTAGTGATATATATTTAGATCTTCCATTAACAGTAGTAGAAGCTACTCTAGGTACTAAAAAGAAAATACCCACTTTATATGGTAATATAACTTTAACAATACCTGCTGGCTCAGAAAGTGGTGAAAAACATCGTTTAAGAGGTAAAGGGATAGAAAACATAAATTCTTTTGGTAAAGGTGATATGTATGTTGTCTTAAAAGTAAAAACACCAAAAAAACTATCAAGAGAACAAAAGAAATTATTTGAACAATTATCAAAAACTCCCTTAAATGATGATAAAGAATTTAGAAAAATAGAAGATTATTTATAATAATAAAAATATA
>CAVHAY010000084.1:0-3849 GCA_963634115.1 Clostridia bacterium
TTTAAAAGACATTAAAGCATTAGAAAACAAAATCTAATGTTTTTTATATTTTATAGAAAGTATTTGAAGTCATTTTAAAATAGAAATATCATATGAAAATATATTATATATTGTTTTAATGAAATGTATTATTTACATAGAAAAAAACTAATATCACAATGTTAAGTATAGGTGTAGAAATAATATAAAGTATTTATGTATAATTATGTCATTGAATAAATTCTAAAATATTAATAAATGGTATATTATTAATAAGAAGATGAGTAAACATATTATAGGCTTAGGTTAATAACATAAAAAATAGAATTAATTTCTGTATAAATTTTCTTATAAAAACCTTGAATTTTTCTCAAAACTAGTGTATATTATATATGTACTTATTCTTGGATTTAAAGAACTCCATCTTTATTTCTAGGTATGAGCGAATAAATATTGAAAGGAGTGAAACAAATGGCTTTAACAAAAGAAAAAAAAGAAGCAATTGTTAAAAAGTTTGGTAAAAAAAGTGGTGATACAGGGTCTGCTGAAGTTCAAATTGCAATTTTAACTGAAGAAATAAATGAGCTTAATGCACATTTAAAGGAACATCCACATGATTATCATTCTAGAAGAGGCTTACTTAAGAAAGTAGGACATAGAAAAAGTTTGCAAAAATATTTAATCAAGAAAGATATTACAAGTTATAGAACATTAATTAAAGAACTTGGACTTAGAAAATAATAAATTAGTAGGCACTCTTTTTGAGTGTCTTTTGTATGGAGGAAAAAATGAAAAAAGAATTTGAATTAGATTTTAGAGGAAGAAAAATTATAGTAGAACATGGGGAAATGGCCAAACAAGCCACAGGTGCAGTTCTTGTAAGATATGGAGACACTGTAGTGTTATCTACCGCAGTCGTTTCAAAAAACGCAGATTTACTTAAGGATTTTTTCCCACTTATGGTACTTTATCAAGAAAAATTATATTCTGTAGGTAAAATACCAGGTGGATTTATAAAAAGAGAGGGAAGACCAACTGAAAATGCTACATTAGCGGCTCGAATGATAGATAGACCAATGCGTCCATTATTCCCCCATGATTTTAAAAATGAAGTACAAATAGTAAATACTGTTTTATCAGTAGATCCAGATAATTCTCCAGAAATGGCTGCGCTATTTGGATCTTCACTTGCGACTTCAATTAGTAAGATTCCTTTTAATGGTCCAGTCGCAAGTGTAAAAGTGGGACGAATAAATGGGAAATTTATTATTAACCCAACTACCAGTGAAGCAGAAGCTAGTGATATAGATCTAACTGTTGCGGGAACAAAAGATGCTATCAATATGGTTGAGTCATCCGCTAAAGAAGTAAGCGAAGATGATATGTTAGAAGCACTTATGTTTGGGCATGAAGCTATAAAAGAACTAATTGCTTTTGAAGAAGAAATAATAAAAGAAATTGGTATGCCTAAAATGGAATACGATAAACTAGAAATATCTGATGAATTAGAAACAGAAGTTGCACATATTATAGAAAAACCATTAGATGAAGCTTTAAGAATTAAAGATAAATTAGAGAAATATGACAAAATTGATGAAATAAAAGAGAACCTATTTACTAAGTACAAAGAGGAAAATAGTGATTTAAACGATAATGAACTTAAAGAATTACTTACAAAAGTTAGCCTTATTGCTGAAAATGTAGAATATAAATTATTTAGAAGAATTGTAGTTAAAGAAAAGACTAGGGCAGATGGTCGAGGTATGAAGGAAATAAGACCACTATCAGCGAGTATAGATATATTACCACGTACTCATGGATCTGCTTTATTTACAAGAGGACAAACTCAAAGCCTTTCTGTAACTACACTAGGAGCTTTAGGCGAACATCAAATATTAGATGGTCTTGATTTAGAATCTGAAAAAAGATTTATGTTACACTATAATTTTCCACAATTTTCTGTAGGAGAAACTGGTAGATATGGTGCCCCTGGTAGAAGAGAAATAGGTCATGGTGCTCTTGGTGAAAAAGCTTTAGCGCAGGTCATCCCATCGGAAGATGATTTTCCTTATACAATAAGAGTTGTATCTGAAATCTTAGAAAGTAATGGTTCATCATCACAAGCTAGTATCTGTGCAGGATGTATGAGTTTAATGGCCGCAGGTGTGCCAATTAAAGCCCCTGTCGCTGGTATTGCTATGGGACTGATAACAGATGGTGATGATTACACAATTTTAACAGATATTCAAGGCATGGAAGATCATTTAGGGGATATGGATTTTAAAGTCGCAGGTACAAGTGAAGGAATATGTGCTCTACAAATGGATATTAAAATAACTGGTGTAACTAAGGATATATTGAAAGAAGCATTGTATCAAGCTAAAGAAGCAAGAACTCAAATTCTAAAAGTAATTACAGATACTATTAAAGAGCCAAGAAAAGAAGTATCTAAATATGCTCCTAAAATGATGACTTTTGTCATTGCCCCAGAAAAGATAAAAGATGTTATTGGTAAAGGTGGAGACATGATTACTAAAATAATTTTAGAATCTAGTCATGTAAAAACTGTAAATGATGTAAATGCTGTAAAAGTTGATTTAGAAGATGATGGAACAGTTATTATTTATCACACAAATAAAGAAATTATTGAAGAAACAGCTAGAAGAATAAAGGATGTTGTAAGAGAAGTGGAAAACGATAAAATTTATACTGGTAAAGTAGTAAAAGTTGAAGACTTTGGTTGTTTTGTTGAATTATGGCCTGGATGTGAAGGACTTGTTCATGTATCACAACTTGATATCAAAAGAGTAGATAAACCTAGTGATCTTGTAAAAGTTGGTGATGAAATTTTAGTAAAATCACAAGGGTATGATAAAAAAGGAAGATTGAATCTTTCTAGGAAAGCTGCACTTAAGTAAGAGGTGATGGTATGTCAAAGGTATTAATAGTAGATGATGATAAAGATATCGCTGAATTAATATCTTTAATCTTAAAAAAAGAGGGAATTGATACTTATATTAGTAATGATCCCAAAGAGGTTATGAATATTGCTTCTTTTTATGATTTGATATTGTTAGATATTATGATGCCATCAATGTCTGGTACAGAATTGTGTTTGAAAATAAGAAATAAAATAAATAGACCAATTCTCTTTTTATCGGCCAAAAATACATTAACAGATAAAATTGTGGGATATGAAGTTGGAGGCGATGATTATATAACAAAACCTTTTGATAATACAGAACTTGTTTTAAAAGTAAAATCATATCTTAGAAGTAGTGCCCGTCCCTCTAACAATTTAATAAAAATAAATGACATAACTATAAATAAAGAAAGTTTTGCAGTTACAAAAAATGGTAAGGATGTTGAACTTTCTACTAGGGAATTTGAATTACTTAGATACTTAATGGAAAATGCTGGTGTAGTGCTTTCTAAAGAACAAATATTTGAAAGTGTTTGGGGAAAAGATTATGGAGATATAGGTACTGTGGCAGTTAATATAAAAAATTTAAGAGATAAAATTGGTAATAAAAATATTATTACCGTTTGGGGTTATGGATATAAATTTGTAGGAGAATTAAATGCCTAAAATTCATGCTCTAAGAAAAAAATTCTTTATTGTGATATTACTCGCAGTATTTATAAATACTGTTTCTATGTATATCTTTTATAGTATAGAAGTATTTCCTAGTATAGAAAATTTATATAAGACAGATATTAGAAAAGAAATAAAAAATGAATATGATACAAAAGAAAAAATGGAAAAAGATTTTTCAGCTATATCAAAAAAATATGATATTTCCATAACAACTAAAGAAAAGAAAAAAATTCTTATATTTGCGAAAAACGTTAAAATAGATAATAAAGAAT
>CAVHAY010000085.1:0-3891 GCA_963634115.1 Clostridia bacterium
ATAATGAATAAAACAGCTTAAATAAGCCGTTTTTATTTTATATTAAAAGAAGAACCCTAATAAAGTTCTTCTTTTAATATATCTATATTCTCATTCATTAAAGTAAAATAATCTTGACTTTCATTCTTTTCAGTCTCCGTTATATTAGAAAGTGTATGCCACTTTAATACTTTTATATTAGTATTATCTATAAGATTATTTATAGTATTACTTACTTCTTCGTCATCTTTTATAATAATATAATTTATCTCTTTATTTTTTATTAAATTTTGAACATCAGCAATAGTTTTATCAGTTAAACTATCATTTTCTTCTAAAGAATAAACAGTTAAACCATACTTCTCTAAATATTTAAACATATTTGAAGAAGTAACAATTACTGGATTAGAAGCATTTTTTACAGTCTGTTTTATATTAGCGTCTAAATTAGATACCTCCAACTTTAAATCTGTATAATTATTATTTATATCTTCATTCAAATAATAATTATTTATATACTCCTTAAAACCTTTTTTTATATTTTGAGCCATCATCAAAAAATTAGAAGGATCTAGCCAAAGTTCTGTTATATCATTTTCATATTCCATATAAAGAGTTGTATCAATTATTTTAAGTTTATTATTTTTTTCTCTAAAACTAGTTACATAACCCTTTTCAGTTTCAGATAACCCATTAAAAATATAAAGATCACCCTTACTATAATCATCTACTTGTTTTTTAGTAAGTTTATACTCATTAATATTTACCCCATTTGGATAAATACTATTTACCGTCGCATGATCTCCATATAACCTTTGTGTAATATATTCAGTAGGGTAATTTGTTGTATATATATTAATATCTTCCATATTATTAGCTTTTATATCACATCCAGTCAATAAAATAGATAAACACATTATAAATACTATACTAATTACTTTTTTCATGATTTTCCTCCTTAATAACTGGATCATACCCATATGTTCCCCATGGATTACATTTAATTATTCTCTTAATAGCCATATATGTCCCTTTTAAAGCCCCGTAATAACTAATAGCTTCTATCGCATAATTAGAGCAAGTAGGAATATGCCGACATTCATTATGCCATGATCCTGGAATTTTTTGATATAATTTTATAAACCAAATTAATATATTTTTCATACACTAATTATACTAAAAATGTTTATAAATGTATAGGTATTATAAAATTTCTTTTAAAGTTACCTCTAAATCTTCTAACTTTATAGCCTTATCTATCATACCATCTCTTGTTTTAAGTTCAACAGTATCATCTTCTATTTTTTTACCAATAACAATTCTAATAGGAATACCAATTAAATCCATATCATTAAACTTAACCCCAGGTCTTTCATCTCTATCATCTAGTAACGTATCTATATTTAGAGTAGTTAAATCTTTATATAATTTCTCTGCCATAGCCATTTGTTTTTCATTTTTAGTATTAATAACTACAATAGCCACATTAAAAGGCGCAACCTCTTTTGGCCATATTATACCCTTATCATCATGACTTTGTTCAATAATAGCCGATATACATCTAGCAGTACCAATACCATAACTTCCCATTTGGACATATTGTGGTTTATTATTTTTATCTAAATATGTTAAATTTAAACTTTTTGAATATTTATCACCTAATTTAAATAAATTACCAATTTCAATACCTTTTTTAAAATGTATTTTACCATGACATTTAGGGCAAGTATCCCCTTCTTTAATATTTGTAATATCTCCCATTAAAGAAATATTAAAATCTTTTAAATTAACATTTATATAATGATATCCTGTTATATTAGCGCCTACTACAAAATTAGTCATACTTTCTATCTCATTATCCATGATTATTCTAGCCTTTATTCCAATAGGTCCTAAAGATCCAAACGTTCCATCTGTAATAGTTTTAAGTTCTTCTGTAGTAGCCATATTTACCTCTTTAACATCTAATAATTTTCTAAGTTTAGTATCATTAAGTTCTCTATCA
Organism: Clostridia bacterium; assembly: GCA_963634115.1. GTDB lineage: Bacteria > Bacillota_I > Bacilli_A > RF39 > UBA660 > Coprosoma. Next base: position 1,985 of record CAVHAY010000085.1, read on the forward strand.
CCTCTTATTAAAGCAATAATAATCTCTCCATCAGCATTATATACTAAAGTTTTAACCGTTTTAGCTATATCAATATTTAAAAATTTAGCAATATCATCAATAGTTTTTACCCCTGGAGTTTCCACTAATTCCATTGATTTTTCTTCCTCTTTAGTAGATACACGTGGTATAGTTTGAGCAATTTCCATATTAGAAGCAAAATCACAACAGTCACATAAAACAAGAGTATCCTCACCTATTTCAGCTATAGCTTGATATTCTTCCGAAAGTTCTCCCCCCATAGCGCCAGTATCAGCTTTAACAATACGGTAATCAATACCAAAACGATCAAATATATTATTATATGCTAGAGCCATTTTATTATAAGATACATCAGCACCTGCTTTATCAATATCAAAACTATAAGCATCTTTCATTGTAAATTCCCTAGTTCTAATAAGTCCATACCTAGGTCTTATCTCATCACGATACTTATTACCTATTTGATATAAATTAAAAGGCATATCTTTATATGATTTTATTTGTTCTTTCGCAGCAATAACAAATAACTCTTCATGAGTAGGTCCTAAAATATAATCTCTATTATATCTATCTTTTAAAGAAAACATATCATCACCAAAAGCCATTCTCCTGCCTGACTGTACAAAAATATCACCCGCAATTAACTGGGGCATTAAAACCTCTTGCGCTCCTGCCTTATTCATTTCTTCTCTAATAATATTTTCTACCTTTTGTTTTACTTTATAACCTAATGGCATAAACATATATATACCACTAGCGCTTTTCTTCACCATTCCACTTTTTACTAATAACTTACCACTAATTATCTCTTCATCTTTTATATTTTCTCTTATAGTATGAAAATAACTGTTTTTTAATCTCACTATATCCCTCCTTTATACAAAAAAAGATAGTACACAATAAGGAGTGCTTTAAGCACGGTACCATCCTTTTATTTACTTAATTTAGATAACGGTTTCACCCGGCGTGTTTACACGCTCTAGAAGGTAGGAATTAGATAAGTATATTACTTGGTTCTCACTATCCCAAATTCACTTTATATAGAGACTTACTAATATTCCTTCATCACAGATTTATGTCTTGATGTTACCATATTTTATTAAAAATGTCTATAATTTTTTTCTAAATTCCTTTAAAGAATTTAAAAATTCTTCATTATCTTCTTGCTTATTTTTAGGAGTAAATTTCTTTTGTTTTACAACTTGCCTACGAACATGTCTACCCTCACTTTGAATACCAAAAATTGGCGATATTATTTCAGAATTCTTAAATTTTTTAGGTTCTTCAGTTTCTTCATCAACGTCAAAAAATAACTGTTCTTTCTCATGAACTTTAGATTTTTCATCAAACGTATTATATTCCTCTGTTTTAGGAGTTATTTTCTTATGTGACTCTGCATGTTTTAATAGTTCTTGATAACTTATTATAGCATTTTCTTCTTGTTCTCTTTCAAAATCATCAATATTATTAATTTCAACTTCTTCTTTAACTAAAGATTTAGACTCATTTTCCAAATCAGTACTCATTTTATTATATACCCTCTCAAGTTCTTCTTTAGCTTCTCTTTGATCAGCAGTAAGCTCTATATCATCAAATAAATCATCATCTTCATCACTATCAAATCTATCATCTTCATCAATAGGATCAACCTTATTACTCTTAGTAACTACATAAAATATAACCACTCCAAATATTATTAAAGCTAAAAAAGCTAAAGCCAAAAATATCAAATCTTTATCCGCTATCTCAAACAATAAATTCATCTTATCACTCCTACTTCCTAACTTACATTATATAGTTTATCATATATGGTATATCATTTCAAAGGTTTTTCATCTTTTTTTTAATTTTAAATCTTCATACTTATATTTTAAGCATTTATATAT
>CAVHAY010000086.1:0-3748 GCA_963634115.1 Clostridia bacterium
ACTAAAGACTTGATAAATATAAAATTTTTAAAAATAAAGCTAAATAGTCTGTGTATATAACATATTCATAAATAAATATCCCTCATATGATAAATGTAGATAGGGGGAAATATAATGTTTAAGAAATGTTGTATAAATAGAATGCCAATAAATAATTGTTGTGATACTCCAATAATTGAACCGGTAATTAATAAATGTGTCGAAAAAGAATTTTGTCATGAAGTAAAACATGTATGTCCAATACATACACGTGTAATTAATCGTCACATATATAATCACACATATATACCAAAATATACATGTTCAGAAGAAAATCAGGTAGTAAATAATGATCCAGGATGCTGCGCTGGTTTTGCAAATTCAAATTTTTAAGCAAAAAACGAAGAGATTTTCTTCGTTTTTTTATCCAATAATTTGATTATATACATCTTCAGGATTCATAATTTCATCATTAGAACTATATACAGGAAGTAAATGTAAATGAAAATGTTTAACTTCTTCTGCAATACCATTATTTTGTATTAATGTTAGTCCTTCACAGTGTAATTTTTCTCTAAAAGTAGGTTCCATCTTTTTAGCCACTTCTATAATATGCATTAAAGTATTACTATCAATATCAAATAAATCTTTAAAATGCTTTTTAGGAACAATTAAAGCATGTCCATTAGCTTTTGGACTAGCGTCTAAAAATATTTTTACTACTTCATCTTCATAAATAGTAAAAGATGGTATTTCTCCATTTATGATTTTACAAAATATACAATTCATTATTTTATCACCCAAAGTAATATTATCATAAAAAACAAAAAGAGTAAACACTCTTATTAAACGTGAATATCTGCGATATATTCATTATTATATTGTGCTTTTTTTCATAATTATATTCAAAAAACAGTTAAAAAATGATAAAATGTTAAAGAAGGTGATTACATGAATACATTAAAAATAGAAAATTTAACCGTATCAGTAAATAATAAAATAATATTAAATAACTTTAATTTAGAAATAAAATCAGGAGAAATTCATACTATTATGGGTCCGAATGGAACAGGTAAATCAACCCTAACTAAAGTTATTATGGGTGATAGAAATTATAAAATAGAAAGTGGCTATATTTATTTTAATGGTGAAAAAATTAATGATATGCCAGTGGATGAAAGAGCGCGTCTTGGAATATTTTTAGGTATGCAAATGCCATATGAAATAGAAGGTGTTAGTAATGCTGATTTTTTAAGAACTGCATTACGTGCTCAAAATGAAAATTTCAAATTATATAATTTTATCAAAGAACTTGATGAAGAAGTTCAAAAATTAAAAATGAATCCTACTATGATACATAGGGGCATAAATGAGGGATTTTCTGGAGGAGAACGCAAAAAAAATGAAATTCTACAAATGCATTTACTAAAACCTAAAGTAGTATTATTAGATGAAATAGACTCAGGTCTTGACGTAGATAGTCTAAAAATAGTAGGTAATAGTATAATGGAATATTATCAAAAACAGAAACCAGCCATTCTTTTAGTAACTCATTATCAAAGATTACTCGATTATATAAAACCCGATTATGTTCATATAATGATGGATGGTAAAATAATTAAAAGTGGTGATAGTAGTCTTGTTAAAGAAATAGAAACAAAAGGATATAACAAAATAAAAGAAACTAGTACGATTGGTGTAGAGGAAAATCAAAAGCATGAATAAAATATTAATTGTAGGGGGAGAAATAACTGAAAGCTGTTTGGATAGTGCTGTAAAAGTTAAACCTGCCCAAAAAAAGGAATTTGAGACAATTCAAACAGTAAATGTAACTATTGGAAACAATACTGATTTAAAAATTGAATGTAATAATGAAGATGAAACAAAAATGGAAATCTTCATAAACGTACTAGAAAATGTTAATTGTAATATATATCAATTTATTACTGGAAATAAATTAAAAATAAGTTATAAGTATTATTTAGAAGAAAGTTCAAAAAGTAATATATATCAAATAAATGATTTAGATGAAATTACTGAAATGAATACTTTTAATCTAAATGGTGAAAATAGTATACTAAACTATAACTTAAAAACTATTAGTATATCTAAGGAAAAATATGACATTGTTGTATATCATAATAAACCAAATACTAAAAGTAATATCATCACAGAAGGTGTAAATATTAAAAATGGTAATTTAAAATTTAATATTTCAGGTTTTATCCCTAAAGGTATTAAAAATTGTACAATAAATCAAAATAATAGAATAATTAATCTAACAAATAATAATTGTCAAATATGTCCTAACTTATTTATTGATGAAGAAGATGTTACCGCTAGTCATAGTGCTCATATAGGAAAATGTAATGATGATGAATTGTTTTATTTAATGAGTAGAGGAATTACTTACAAAAAAGCTCAAAACTTGCTTATAAGAGGTTTTTTACTTAAAAATACCGAAATAATGAAAAAGAAAATGGAAAAAATCATAAATAGATATTGGAGGTGATTACATGAATAGAGATGACTTTTTAATACTTGATACAAATATTATATATTTTGATAATGGTGCCACAACTTTAAAACCTAAAATATTAAGCGAAGCCATTAATGACTATTATAATTTTTATAGTTCAAATACCCATAGAGGTGATTATGCTTTAAGTATAAAAGCTAGTAATGAGTATGAAAATGCTAGAGAAATAGTCGCAAATCTTATAAATGCTGAAAAAAAAGAAATTGTATTTACTTCTGGCACTACTGATTCATTAAATAAAATAGTATTTGGTTATTTTAGATATAATCTAAATAAAGATGATGAAGTATTAATCACTAAAAGTGAGCACGCCTCAAACATACTTCCATGGTTTGAACTTGCTGATGAAATAGGTATTAAAATTAAATATATACCATTAAATGATAATCATGAAGTAACTATGGAAAATTTAAAAAAAGCCATAACTTTAAAGACTAAAGTTATATCTTTAGCGCATATTACAAATGTAGTTGGTGATGAAAGGCCAATTAAAGAAATAGTTAGTTATGCTCATAAACATAATATTCTAGTAGTCTGTGATGGAGCTCAAAGTGTCCCTCATAGAAAAGTAGATGTAAAAGATTTAGATGTTGATTTTCTAGCATTTTCAGCCCATAAAATGTGTGGACCTACTGGAATAGGTATATTATATAAAAAAGAAAATTTACCAATAAAACCTACAACATTTGGTGGTGGTATGAACGCTAGTTTTGATATTAATGGTAATAGACAGTATAAACAAATGCCAGATTTATTAGAAGCTGGTACCCCAAATATTGCGGGAGCCATAGGTTTTGGATATGTCATAAAATATTTACAAAATATTGGCTTTGATAATATTTATAAACAAGAACTAGACTTAAAAAATTATCTAATAAAAAGATTAAAAGAAATAGATAAAGTAATTGTTTATAATGAAAATACTAAAAGTGGAATAGTAACTATTAACTATGAAAATGTTTTCCCACAAGATCTTGCTATCTACTTAGATAAATACAATATATGTGTTCGCGCAGGCTCACATTGTGCTAAAATATTAAAAGATGAATTTCATATTAAAAATACATGTAGAATAAGTTTATACTTCTATAATACAAAAGAAGAAATAGATACGCTTATAAATGCCTTAAAAAATCCTAATTTAGAGACTGAAATAATTTAAATAATTTTTTGTTTTACTAGTATATAAAATAATATTATAGTTGCTATAAAATTTAGATGAAATTATAT
>CAVHAY010000087.1:0-3088 GCA_963634115.1 Clostridia bacterium
TGCCTAGTTAGCTCAGTCGGTAGAGCAATCGGCTGTTAACCGATCGGTCGTAGGTTCGAGTCCTACACTAGGCGCCATTTGGCCAGTTGGAGAAGCGGCTTAACTCACAGCCCTTTCACGGCTGCATACACGGGTTCGAATCCCGTACTGGTCACCATAAGAATAGTGCTGGCTTAGCTCAATTGGTAGAGCAACTGACTTGTAATCAGTAGGTTGAGGGTTCAAGTCCTTTAGCCAGCACCATTTAATTTAAAGAATATGTTTGGGGTCGTGGCGGAACTGGCAGACGCACCAGACTTAGAATCTGGCGAGTGATCGTAGGGGTTCAAGTCCCCTCGACCCCACCACAGTTGACTGTAAACGAACACCTGTATTTGTGTCCGTACAATTATAAATTATTACTATTCTATCTTTATAAACTATAACAGAGTTAATAAAAAGCTCTGTTATTTTTTTATAAAAAATTAATGGAAAAAGTTTTAGTTTTTAAAGTCAAAAATATCAAATGTTAATAAAGTTTTAGACTTTCAATGCTAAAATTATTGATAATTTTGCTTTTTTTGAGTATACTAATAAGTAAGAAAAGCAGGAGGTTAATTATATGACAGAACTTATAAATCGCCCAGAATATTTAAATCAGCTTATTCAAAATAAAGACGTTGATTTAGTTAAAATAATTACAGGAATTCGTAGATGTGGTAAATCTTCATTACTAGATTTATTTCATCAATATCTTTCTCAAAATGGTGTGCCAGATGAAAATATTATTCATATGAATTTAGAATCTTTACATTATCGTAATCTTACAAATTATCTAAACTTTTATGATTATGTTAGTGGAAAAATACCAAAGGAAGGAAAAACCTATTTGATATTTGATGAATTGCAAGCAGTAAAACATTGGGAAAAGGCAATTGAGTCTTTTCGCCTTGATTTTAATGTAGACATATATATTACAGGTTCAAATGCATATTTATTATCTTCAGAATTTTCAACTCTCCTTTCTGGAAGATATGTAGAAATTCGCATGTTACCATTATCTTTTAAAGAATTTTTAAACTTTTATAATTTTGATACAACTATTACAATAGAAGAAAAGTTTCAAAAGTATTTGCAGTTTGGTGGAATGCCTATCTTAAGAGAATATCAATTTAATGAGATAAGAAGTAATCAAGCACTTGAAGGAATATATTCTACAGTAGTATTGAAAGATATTTTACAACGCAACAGTCAAGTAGATCAAACAACACTAAAAAAAATTGTAATGTTTCTTTGCTCAAATATTGGTGGCATTACCTCACCTAATAGTATAGGAAATGTCTTGTCTAATGAGGGCGATATTAATAAAAGAAAAGGCAAAAACATTGCTAATAAAACAGTTGATAAATATATTGATATGTTAAGAAATGCATTTATCTTTTATTCAGTTCATAGATATGATATAAAAGGTAAACAATTATTAAAAACACTAGAAAAAAACTATATTATCGATATGGGATTTCGAAATATGTTGCTTGGGTATCGTGATGCTGATAGAGGACATATTATAGAAAACATTGTGTTTTTAGAACTAATTAGGAGAGATTACCATGTATATATTGGTAAAGCAGGAGAAACAGAAGTTGATTTTGTTGCTGAAAAACCAAACGAGAAACTGTATATTCAAGTAACGGAAAGTATGCACTCACAAGAAACTAGGGAACGTGAATTAAGACCATTACGCATGATATCAGATAATTATGAAAAAATCGTATTATCAATGGATAGAAATTATATAAATTCTTATGATGGTATTAAGTCTTTGAATTTAATTGATTGGCTTATATCATAAAATCTAGAATAAAGAAAAAGAATTTGTGAATTTGTATAAAATAGGATATTAGTACATTTAATAAACTTTAATAAAGGAATTTGAATTTTAAAGTGTATTTAATATTTATTTTAAAAACAGCCTAAGTAACTTAATCAAAAACATTATAAAAAATCATAACATTTTTTATATCTTACTTTACATAACATATTAACTATGTTAAAAATTGTGATTTTGTAAATTTATCTTTCTATTTTAAAAGTATACATTGTATACTAATTATAAAGATAGCGGTGAGTATATGGAAACAGAAGAAATATTAGAACAAATAAAAATTAAAAAGAAAGAAATAGAAAAGTTATCTAATGAGATAAACATTTTACAAAACAAATTAAAAGAGCAACAAGAATCAAACCCTTTAACTATTGACGAAAAGATTAATATTTTTGCCAGTTATTTTAGAGGTAGAGATGATGTTTATTCATGTTTATCAATTGATAAAAATAATCCTAATAAAAAATATTACAGTCCTGCTTGTGTTAATGAATGGAAACAAGGTGTGTGCAACAAGACTATGAGGAAGGCTTGTAAAGATTGTCAGTATAGAGAAAATAAACCGATAACATTGCTTACTATTAAAAATCATATGTACAATAATAAGATAATTGGATTATATCCTCTTTTAGAAGATGAATCATGTTATTTTTTAGCATTTGATTTTGATGATAAAAAAGATGAAAATAACATAAAAGAAGATGTGTTAGCATTTTTAAGTATGTGTGATAAGTATGATGTTGATGTAGGAATTGAAAGAAGTAGATCAGGTCATGGTATTCATGCTTGGATATTCTTTGAAAATAAAATTAAATCAATTGTAGCAAGAAAATTAGGTAGCTTGCTGTTGTCTAAAACAATGGAAATTAGAGATTCATTAAAGATAGAATCTTTTGATAGAATGTTTCCAAATCAAGATTATATGCCCAAAGGAGGATATGGCAATCTAATTGTTTTACCATTTCAAACAGAGGCTGCTAAATATGGTAATACTTTGTTTATAGACAGGAACTTTATTCCTATAAAAGGGCAAATGGAGTATCTTAAATCAATAAAAAAATTAACATTAGATGATGTGCTAGAAAAAATAAAAATTTTATCAGATGAAACAATTGATATAAGTCATGAAAATTTAAATATAAAGGAAGAAGTTAAAAATAAAAGAAAAAATAATTTTGATTTTCCTAAAAATGTAAAAGTTATATTGGATGATATGATTTATAT